>NZ_JBHVHQ010000193.1:0-11611 GCF_042800135.1 Streptomyces sp. NPDC057654
GCCCTCGGGCGCGCCGCGCGGCGGCGAGGGCGTCGAGGTGGGCGTTGGCCGCCGCGTAGGCGGCCTGGCCGCCGCTGCCCCAGGTCGCGGAGATCGAGGAGAAGAGGACGAAGGCGTCCAGCGACGGGCCGTCGAACAGCGCGTCCAGGTGGTCCGCGCCGAGCGTCTTGGCCGCGGTCTGCCGAGCCACGTCGTCGAGCGTGCAGTGCTCGATCCGGGTGTCCGAGGTGAGCCCCGCCGTGTGCACGACGGCCCGTACGGTCTCGTCCTCGGCCCGCAGCCCCTCCAGAGCCCGCGCCAGTTCGGCACGGTCGGCGACGTCGCAGGCCAGGACGGTGGTACGGGCGCCGAGCGCCGACAGTTCGGCGGCGAGCTCGGCGGCCCCCGGCGACTGGGGGCCGCGTCGGCTCAGCAGTACGAGGTGCTCGGCGCCGTCCGCCGCCAGCTTCCGCGCCACGTGCGCGCCGAGGCCGCCCGTACCGCCGGTGATCAGCACGGTGCCGCGCGGCTTCCAGGGCGCGGGGGCGGGTACGGCGGCGGGGATCAGGGCCCGGTCGAGGCGGCGCCCGAAGAGCCCGGCGGCGCGGACGGCCACCTGGTCCTCGCCGTCCATCCCGGCCAGCACGGCGCACAGCCGACTCAGCGCTGCGTCGTCCGGCACATCAGGCAGGTCGATCAATCCGCCCCAACGGTGCGGCAGTTCAAGAGCAGCGACCCGCCCGAGGCCCCAGATCTCGGCTTGCACGGGGTCAGTGGGGGCGGCGCCATCCGCAGCCACCGCACCGCTCGTGACGCACCACAACGGCGCGTTCAGCTCACGGTCACCGAGTGCCTGGATGAGCAGCAGGGTTGCGGCCAGGGCGGTGCTCGGCGCCCTGGGAGACGGCTCCGGCCCACGGCGGCCGGCGTCGGCGTCGGCGTCCGTGAAGGCGAGCAGCGACAGTACGCCCGTAATGCCGGCGGTATTCGGCGGCAGCAGCCCGGCCAGTTCCGTGCGCGTCGCTCCGGCCGCGACCGGCAGGACCGTGACTTTCGCACCGTGCCGAGCGAGGGCGCTCTCGACGCCCCCCTCCGGGATCTCGACGCCCCCCTCCGGTCCGCTCCCCTCCGGGATGACGAGCAGCCAGGTGCCGGAGAGACGTGGTGCGGGCGGTGTGGGGAGCGGTTGCCAGCCGATGCGGTAGCGCAGGCGATCGGCGGCGGCGTCGGCCGCGCGCCGCGACCGCCGGGACGCCAAGGCCCTCGGCACGTTCTCCAGTGCGGCTGCGGCACCCTCGTCCAAGCCCAGTTCGGCGGCGAAGGCCCGTACCCCTTCGGGCCGGTCGAGCAGATCCCACAGACCGTCAGCCGCCGCGCCCCCACCCGTTGCCTCGGGGATGGGCTCGGGCCAGAAGCGCTTGCGCTGGAAGGCGTAGGTGGGCAGGCCCACGCGGCGTACGTCCGTGCCGCGCCAGCCGGTCGACCAGTCGACCGGTACGCCGCGCACGTGCAGCCCGGCCAACGCTCCCCGCACAGCGGCGGCCTCGGGCCGCCCCTCCCGCAGCATCGGCAGCGTCTCGCAGTCGTCGGCGTCCTCAAGGCAGCCGTGCAGCATGCCGGAGAGCACCCCGCCCGGACCCAGTTCCAGGAACGTCGTCGCGCCCTCGGCCCGTAGCCTGCGGGCGCCGTCGAGAAACCGTACGGTGCCGCGGACGTGCCGGACCCAGTAGTCCGGCGAGCACAGTTCGTCAGCGGAGGCCGGTGCGCCGGTCAGATTCGAGACCACCGCGATACGGGGCGCGGAGTAGGTCAGCCCCTCCGCCACGTGCCGGAACTCGTCCAGCATCCCGTCCATCCGCGCGGAGTGGAAGGCGTGGCTGACGGCCAGTCGCTTGGTGCGGCGGCCACGGGAGCGGAACTCCTCGGCGAGCCGCAGCACCGCTTCCTCGTCGCCGGACACCACGGTGGAGTCCGGCCCGTTGACGGCGGCGATATCCGCTGCCGCGACCTCTGTTGACCAGACGTCAGCAATGATCTCCCGCACTTCCTCCTCTTCAGCCTCGACCGCCACCATCGCCCCGCCCGCGGGCAGCGCGTCCATCAGCCGGCCGCGAGCGGCGACGAGCGCGCACGCGTCGCGCAGGTCCAGGACGCCCGCGGCGTGGGCGGCGGCCACCTCGCCGATCGAATGGCCCATCAGCAGATCGGGCCGTACGCCCCAGTGCCGTACGAGCCGGAACAGCGCGGTCTCCAGGGCGAACAGCGCGGGCTGGGTGAAGCGGGTCCGCTCCAGCAGGTCCGCCTCGCGCGTTCCCGTCTCGGCGAACAGGACGTCGCGCAGCGGCACTTCGAGGTGCGGGTCCAGTTCGGTCAGCACCTCGTCGAGTGCGTCGGCGAAGACCGGGTCGTCGCGGTAGAGCTGCGCTCCGGCGCCCGCGCGCTGGCTGCCCTGGCCGGGGAAGAGGAAGGCCGTGCGGCCGGGCAGGCCCGCCGCGCCCGTGATCACCGAGGCCGGGCGGCGGCCGTCGGCGAACGCCCGTAGCGCCCGCAGCGCTGACTCCGCGCCCGTGCCGAGTACCGCGGCCCGGTGCTCCAGCGCGGCCCGGCCGGAGGCGAGGGAATAGGCGACGTCCGCCAGGCCGGCGTCCGGGCGCTCTGCGAGGTGCGCGAGGTGGGCGTGGAGCCGGTCCGCCTGGGCCCGGAGCGCCTGCGGGGTCGCGGCGGAGAGCAGCAGCGGTACGGGCAGGGGGCGGGAAACGGCGAGGTCGCCACCCCCCGGGGCGCCCATACCCCCCGGGACGCCCGTCCCCTCCGGGGCCTGCTCCAGGACAACGTGGACGTTCGTACCGCTGATGCCGAAGGAGGACACGCCCGCGCGGCGCGTGCCGCCGTGCTCGGGCCAGGGCGTCCGCTCGGCGAGCAGCCGGAGCCCGCCCGCCGACCAGTCGACGTGCGGGTTGGGCTCGCCGAGGTGCAGGGTGCCCGGCAGTTCGCCGTTGCGGATGGCCAGCACCATCTTCATGACGCCCGCGACGCCCGCCGCCGCCTGCGTGTGCCCGATGTTGGACTTGACGGAACCGAGCCACAGGGGGCGGTCGGCGGTCCGGCGCGCGCCGTAGACGGCTTGCAGCGCCTGCGCCTCGATGGGATCGCCGAGCCGGGTCCCGGTGCCGTGCGCCTCGACGGCGTCGATCTCCTCGGGCCGCAGTCCGGCGTCGGCGAGGGCGGCGCGGATGACGTTCTGCTGGGCGGGCCCGCTGGGCGCGCTGAGCCCGTTGCTCGCCCCGTCCTGGTTCACGGCCGTGCCGCTGACCAGCGCGAGTACGGGGTGGCCATGGCGGCGGGCCGCCGACAGGCGCTCCAGCAGCAGCACGCCCGCGCCCTCGCCCCAGCCGGTGCCGTCGGCGTCCGCGGAGAACGCCTTGCACCGCCCGTCGGGCGCGAGCCCGCGCTGGCGGCTGAACTCCACGAAGAGCTTGGGCGTGCTCATCACCGTGACGCCGCCCGCGAGCGCCTGCTCGCAGTCGCCGCGCCGCAGCGCCTGCACGGCGAGGTGGAGGGCGACGAGGGAGGACGAGCACGCCGTGTCGAGGGTGAGCGCGGGCCCTTCCAGGCCGAGGACGTACGAGACCCGGCCGGAGAGCACGCTGGCGGTGTTGCCGGTGAGGAAGTGCCCCTCGGACGCGCCCGGCGAACCCTCCAACCGCCCGAGGTAGTCCTGGCCGTTGGTGCCGAAGAACACCCCGACCTGACGTCCCCTCAGTGAGGTCGGGTCCTGCCCGGCCGCCTCGATCGCCTCCCAGGAGGTCTCCAGCAGCAGCCGCTGCTGCGGGTCCATGGCAAGCGCCTCGCGCGGCGAGATGCCGAAGAACTCGGCGTCGAAGCCGCTGACATCGGCGATGAGCGCGCCCTGGTCGCTGTAGGTGGTTCCGGGGTGGTCGGGGTCGGGGTCGTACAGCCCCTCGGTGTCCCAGCCCCGGTCCAGCGGCCAGTCCCCGACCGCGTCGATGCCACCGGCGAGCAACTTCCAGAACTCATCCGGACGTTCGACGCCTCCGGGGAAGCGGCATCCCATGCCGACGATGGCGATGGGGTCGTCGGCGCTGCCGTGGGGACGGTTCCCCTGCGCGCCCTCGCCCGTGGCAGAAGGGATGCCGGAACCGACAGCGGCTACGGCCTCGCCCAACTCCCCCATTTCTGTGAGTTCGCTGATGAGCCGTTCGGCGAGCGCGCCCGGCGTGGGGTGGTCGAACACCACGGTGGCGGGCAGCTTGAGGCCGGTCGCGCCGCCGAGCCGGTTGCGCAGTTCCACCGCCGTCAAGGAGTCGAGGCCCAACGCGGCGAACGCCTCGGCGGGCCGCACCGCGTCGGCCGTCTTGTGCCGCAGAACGGCGGCCGTGTGGGTGCGTACGAGGTCGGTGGCGTACTGGATACGGTCCTCAGCACTCACCAGCGCGGCAAGCTGCGCACGAACACCTTCGCCGTCCGTACTGGCCCGGCTCCCGGTAGCGGCACTTCGGCTCGCCTCGTCCAGCGAAGCCATCTCCGCCCTCGGGTCCGGCAGCTCGGCCAGCAGCGCGCTGGACCGCAGCCCCGTCCCTTCGGCGAACCGCCGCCAGTCGACGTCGGCCACGAGGACGAGCCCGTCGTTCTCCGCCACGGCCCGGTCGATCGCGGTGGCGGCGGACTCGGGGTCCATCACCGGCATGCCGAAGTCCCGCAGCCGGGCGGCGACTTCGTCGTCGAGCATCCCGGCCACGGCCCACGCGCCCCAGGCGATGGAGGTTCCGGGCAGGCCGTCGGCGCGGCGGAGGGCGACGAGGGCGTCCATCGCGGCGTTCGCGGCCGCGTAGTTGCCCTGCCCGGCGTTGCCGACGACGCCCATCACCGAGGAGAAGACGACGAAGGCGGCGAGGTCGAGGTGGGCCGTGACCTCGTGCAGGTTCCGAACGGCTGTCAGCTTGGCCCGCAGGGACACGGCGAGCCGGGCGGGGGTCAGCGCGTCGAGCAGACCGTCGTCCAGTACGCCCGCCGCGTGGAAGACGCCGGTGAGCGGGGACTCGGCCGGGATGCCGGCGACCAGCGCGGCCAGCGCCTCCCGGTCCGCGATGTCGCAGGCGGCGATGGACACGGCCACGCCCAGTTCCGCGAGCTCCGCGCGCAGTTCCTCCGCTCCGGGGGCGTCGGCGCCGCGTCGGCTGACGAGGAGAAGGCGCTCGGCGCCCTGTGCCGCGAGCCTGCGGGCGGTGTACGAGCCGACGCCGCCGGTGCCGCCGGTCACCAGGACCGTGCCGCCCCGCTCCCAAGGCCCGCCGGTCGCGTACGGGCGTGGGGCCGCGGCCAGCAGCCGCCGCCCGTGCACCCCGGTGGAACGCACCGCCACCTGCTCCTCGTCGGCCGCCGCACCGGCCAGCACCGCGCACAGGCGGCGGGCGGCCCGCTCATCGAGCACCGCCGGCACATCGACGAGCCCGCCCCAGCGCTGGGGGTGCTCAAGCGCCACCGTACGGCCGAGGGCGGCGACGGCCGCGTGCGCGGGCGTACCGGGCCGCTCGGCCCCACCGAGGACGGCCGTCCCTTGGGTCAGCAGCCACAGCGGAGCTTCGATCCCGGCCTCGCCCAGCGCCTGGGACAGGGCGAGGGTGAGTGCCAACGCACCCGGGACTTCCGGGTGTTCGGGGTGCGAGCGCTCCTCCCAGGCGAGGAGGGAGAGCACTCCGGCGACCGGCTGGTCGTCCTGGTCGGTAAGGGCCGCCGCTTCCACCAGCGCGGCGGACAGTTCCTCGCGAGTCGCGCCCGGACCGGGGGCGGTGATCAGGGTCAGGTCGACGTCGACAGCGGCGAGGGCGTCGAGGACTGCGGCCATGGCAGCGCCGAAGGCTTCGGGAACCGCGGCCAGCCAGCGGCCGGCGGGCGGCGCACCGGGCGAAACCGGCACCGGACGCCAGCCGACGTGGTAGCGCCAGAAGTCCGCGCGGCGCTCGCGTGCCTGCACGGAACGCCAGGCGGACAGGGCGGGCAGAACCTCGCCCAGGGCTTCGAGGCCGACACCGAGGGCCTTGGACAGCTGAGCGGGGTCCTGCCGCTCCAGCCTTTCGAAGAGGTCGTCGGCGGACGTCGCAGAAACAGAAGGAGAAGAGGAAGGGGACGACGAGGACAACCAGAAGCGTTCGCGCTGGAAGGGATAGGTGGGCAGGTCCACGCGGCGCGCGCCGGGGTACGTGCCGGAGAAGTCCACCGGCAGCCCGCTCGCCCATGCCTGCCCGAGCGACAACAGCAGCCGGTCCCGACCACCTTCATCACGGCGCAGCGTCCCGAGCACCACCGCCTCGGCCCCGGCGGCCTCCGCCGACTCCTGCACTCCCAGCGTCAGCACCGGGTGCGCACTCGGCTCGACAAAGAACCGGAACCCCTCCGCCAACAGCGCCCGCGTCGCCTCTTCGAAGCGCACCGTCTGCCGCAAATTCCGATACCAGTACTCGGCGTCCAGCGCGGTGGTGTCGAGCAGTTCACCGGTGACTGTCGAATAGAAAGGAACATTCGCCTGTTGAGGCGTCAATTCTACAAATTCAGAAAGCAGTTGTTCGTGAATGTCTTCGACATGAGAAGAGTGCGAGGCGTAGTCCACCGGTACGCGCCGGGCCCGCACCTCCCGCGCCTCCGCCTGCTCCAGCAACTCGTCCAACGCGCCCGCGTCACCCGACACCACCGTGGAGACAGGACCGTTGACGGCAGCGACGGACAACGCACCGCCCCATTCGGTCAGCCACTCCCCCACCTCGGCGGCGGGCAGCGCCACGGACACCATGCCGCCGCGCCCCGACAGGGCACGCAACGCCTTACTCCGCAACGCCACCACCCGCGCCGCGTCATCCAACGACAGCGCCCCGGCGACGCAGGCGGCAGCGATCTCACCCTGCGAATGACCGACAACAGCACCCGGCTCCACACCGTACGAACGCCACACCGCTGCCAGCGACACCATCACCGCGAACAAGGCCGGCTGCACCACGTCAACCCGCCCCAACGACGGAGCGTCAACCCGTGCCCGTAGAACATCCTCCAACGACCAGTCGACAAACGGAGCGAGAGACCGCCCACACTCCGCAACCGTCGACGCGAACACCGGTTCTGTGTCGATGAGTTGAGCGGCCATCCCCACCCACTGCGAACCCTGTCCGGGGAAGACGAAGGCGACTTCACCGCTCGTGCCAGCCGTTCCCTGTACGAGTCCGGGGGCGCTGGAGCCTGCGGCCAGGGCGCTCAGGGTCTGCCGGAAGCCGTCGGCGTCCGTGCCCTCGCCGACCAGTACCGCGCGGTACTGGTGAACCGCCCTCCCGGTCGCCAGGGAGTAGCCCACATCCGCTGGGTTCGGCCCGGCCGGGGCGTCGAGCAGCCGGCGTGCCTGGTCGCGCAGGGCCTGCTCGCTCTTCGCGGAGAGCGTCCATGCCAGGGCCGTCGAGCCGGGTGCGGGCACGGTCTCACCGGGGGCTGCCTCATCAAGCACCGGCGGCGCCTCTTCGAGGATGACGTGCGCGTTCGTGCCGCTCACGCCGAACGACGACACCCCGGCCCGCCGCGGACCATCGGCCGCGTCCCACGGCCGGGACTCCGTCAGCAGTTCCACCGCGCCCGCCGACCAGTCCACCTCCGGCGTCGGACCGTCCACATGCAGCGTCTTCGGCATCACCGCGTGACGCATCGCCAGCACCGCTTTGATCACGCCGCCCACACCGGCCGCCGCCTGCGTGTGGCCGATGTTCGACTTGAGCGACCCGAGCCTCAACGGGCGTTCCGGCAGGCGATTCTGACCGTACGTCGCCAGCAGCGCCTGCGCCTCGATCGGGTCGCCGAGCCGGGTCCCCGTACCGTGCGCCTCCACCAGATCGACGTCCGTCGCACGCAGCCCGGAGTCCGCCAGCGCCGCACGGATCACCCGCTGCTGCGAGGGGCCGTTGGGCGCCGTCAGGCCATTGCTCGCGCCGTCCTGATTGACCGCGCTCCCTCGTACGACCGCCAGCACCGGATGGCCCAACCGCCGTGCGTCCGACAGCCGTTCCAGCAGGAGCATCCCCACGCCTTCGGCGAGGCCGAAACCGTCGGCGTTCGCCGCGAACGCCTTGCAGCGGCCGTCCGGCGCGAGGCCGCCCTGGCGGCTGAACTCGACGAACATGCCCACGGTCGACATCACCGTCGCGCCGCCGGCCAGGGCCATCGAGCACTCGCCGGAGCGGATGGCGCGCGCCGCGAGGTGCAGCGCCACCAGCGACGAGGAGCAAGCCGTGTCGACGGTGATCGCGGCGCCCTCCAGGCCGAGGGTGTAGGCGAGCCGGCCGGACGCGACGCTTCCGGTGTTGCCGGTGAGCAGGTGCCCGCCGACCTCGTCGGCGTCCTGGAGGCGCGGCCCGTAGTCCATGGTCATCGCGCCGACGAACACCCCGGTCCGGCTTCCGCGCAGCGACGTCGGGTCGATCCCGGCCCGTTCGAAGACCTCCCAGCTCGTCTCCAGCAGCAGCCGCTGCTGCGGGTCCATCGCCAGGGCCTCGCGCGGGGAGATGCCGAAGAAGCGCGCGTCGAATTCGGCGGCGTCGTGCAGGAAGCCCGCTTCGCGCTGGTAGTAGCGGCCGGGCTGCCCCGGTTCGGGGTCGTAGTGGGCGGCGGTGTCCCACTCCCGGTCGGTCGGGAAGGGCGTGACGGCGTCCGCGCCGTCGGACACCAGCCGCCACAGTTCGTCGGGGGTGCGGGCGCCTCCGGGGTAGCGGCATCCCATGCCCACGATCACTACGGGGTCGTCGTCGGCGGCCGCGAGAGGTGTCTGTTCCTCCACTTCCACCTCGCCCTCGGCGCGTCCTTCCGTCAGTTCCGCACGGAGCGCCTCGGCCAAAGCCCCCGGTGTCGGGTGGTCGAAGACCGCGGTGGCCGGTATCCGCAGCCCGGTGGCCGCGCTCAGCCGGTTGCGGAGTTCCACGGCCGTGACGGAGTCGAAGCCGAGGTCGAGGAACGGCTCGTCCGCCGGTACGGGTCCGGGCCGGCCCAGGAGGCCGGCGACCTCGCGGGCGACGAGTTTCAGCAGCGCCGCGCGCTGCCCCGCCGCCGGGAGCCCGGCCAGCCCGGCACGGAGCGCGTCCGCCGGAGCGTCGGTGGTCACGCCTGTGCGGTGCGTCTCCACGTCCTCCGGCCCCGGCCCCACCCCCGCCCCCGTCGCCACTTCCGCTTCCGCTTCGAGGAGGTGCGAGGGAAGTTCGGCGGGCCGGGCGTCGTGGCCCTCGTACACCACCTGCCAGTCGGGCCCGCCGCCGCCGTGCGCGCACAGTTCGCCCAGCGAGGTCAGGAACCTCTTGCGGTCCCCCTGTTCGCGCCGGAGCGTCCCCATGACGTGCGCGTCGGCGCCCCTCTCCTCGGCGCTGTCCTGCATGGCGGAGGTGAGGACCGTGTGCGGGCTGACTTCGAGCAGCGTTCCGTAGCCGTCGGCGAGCAGGGCGCGGGTGGCCGACGCGAAGCTGACGCGGCTGCGCAGGTTGCGGCACCAGTAGTCGGCGTCGAGGACCGGGTTCTCCAGCAGGCCGCCGGTCAGCGCGGAGTAGTAGGGCAGCCGGGCGGGGCGGGGCCGGATGGGCGCGAGGTCCGTACGCATCCGCGGGAGGATTTCGTCGATGTGCGCGGAGTGGGCGGCGAGCCCCACGGCGACCTTCCGGGCGTGCACTCCGGCCCGCGCGAGGTCGGTGAGCAGTTCCTCGGCGGCGTCGGCGTCCCCCGAGACGATCACGGAACGGGGTCCGTTCACCGCGGCGACGACCAGGCGGCCCGACCACCGGTCCAGCCTCGGGGCCAGTTCCTCCGCCGCCGCCATGACGGAGACCATTTCGCCCCGCCCGGCCAGCGTCGCCTGGGCCTGGCTCCAGAGGGCGACGACCCGCGCGGCGTCGTCCAGGGACAGCGCGTCGGCGACGGCGGCCGAGGTGATCTCGCCGACGCTGTGGCCGAGTACGGCGCCGGGCTCCACTCCGTACGAGCGCCAGAGCTCCGTCAGCGACAGCGTCATGGCGAACAGCACGGGCTGCACGACATCCGCGCGGGCCAGGCTCGGCGAGCCGGGCGAGCCGCGCAGCAGGTCGATGAGGGACCAGCCGGTGAAGGTTTCCAGCGCCTGGGCGCAGTCGTCCATGCGGCGCCGGAAGACCGGGGAGGTCTCCAGCAGCCGGGCCGCCATGCCGGGCCATTGGGCGCCCTGGCCGGGATAGACGAATGCCACCCTGCCGCGATCGCCCGCGCCCTCGCCCCTGCTCCCGCCCTCGCCTCTGCTCCCGCCCTCGGCGAGTCCGGGCGCGCCCCGGCCGTCGGCGAGTGCTTCCAGGAGGTCCAGGAATCCGCTGCGGTCCTCCGCGATCAGCGCGGCGCGCCGTCTTCCGGTGAGCGCGGTACCGGCGAGGGCGAGCCCGACGTCGGCCGGGCGCCAGTCCTCCTGACAGCGGAGGTGCTCACGCAGGCGCCGCGCGCGGGCCGCCAGCGATTCCCGGCCGCAGCCGCTCAGCATCCACATCAGGGGCGAGCCGGAACCGGTTCCATGCACCATCGCGCCTCAGGGCTCCTTCGCGGCGAGTCGGGCCATAAGTTCGGTGCTCTCAGCGGTTGCTCCGGAGCGCGCCGGAACGCGCGAGAACGCGCCCGTCGCCTGCGGAGACCGACCAGGGCCCAGTGCCCTTCGGCAGCCGCTACGGGACGTGCAGTTGAGATCTTGCCGGGCCGGTGTAGCAACCCGATATCGCAAGGCGCGACAGCGATGGACGACGTCAGCGGACCGTGCGCACGACCGACGCCAACGGACGGCGCCAATGGGCGGCGTCAACGGGCGGCGTCAACGGGCGGCGTCAAGAGGCGGCGTAAGCCGCCGGCGCGAGCGGGGCAGTGTGGGCGGGCGCCGCTCGGGTACGCGCCCCCAGTGACGCGAGAGAGGTGATCACCGTGCGGGGCCGGGGTACAGAACCACCGACCATACGCACCGGTCGGACCGGTCGCACCGCTCTCCGACCCCCGCCCGGCGCGTACCGCCCCACCCCGCGTCCCGTACGACCAGAACAGGAACGGAGTTCACGATGAAGCGCATCATCGCGACCGCGGCGACAGCCGGACTGCTGCTGCTCACACCGCTCGGCAGCACCGCCGCGTCGGCCGCCGCGCCCGACGGCGGCGTGCTGGGGCCGGACGGCTACAAGAGCCTCCACCTCGGGCAGTCCGAGCGCGCGGCGGAGCAGACCGGCCTGCTGGTGGACAAGAAGGGTGGCGGCGGCTGCTCCGTCTACCACCTGCGCCCCTCCGAGGGGAAGCCGAACCCCGGCGGCGGTGTGTTCATCGAGTCCCGCAAGGGCGTAGCGATGATCACCGGAACGGACCGGATCCATACCCCCGAGGGCGTCACCATGGGCACCAGCCTGGACCGGGTCAAGGCCGCCTATCCCCGGCTGAAGAAGATCGACGACTGGATCTTCGAGACGCCGGTCCCGGGCGCGCGGCACGGCCAGCGCTACCGCATCGCCTTCGACGACCAGGACCAGGTGTCCGACTTCGCGCTGGAAGCCGCGGACCGGGGCCGCTGCGACAGCTGAGACCGCGACATACGTGACCCGGCCGACGG
>NZ_JBHVHQ010000194.1:0-11608 GCF_042800135.1 Streptomyces sp. NPDC057654
GTCAGGACTGGCGGCATGTCACCGCTGGGGGCACTTCTTCCACGCGAAGTGGTACAGCGTGTTGATGCTGCCGTCGGTGGAGTCCATCGCCATGTAGCTGGTGAGCTTGGGGTCCGCGTTCTTCGCGTCGACCCGCAGCTCGGTGTTGATGTTGAAGTAGCGCTGCTCGCCGCAGGGGGCGTAGACGCGCGCGTCGAGGTCGGTCTCGTCCGAGGTCTGCCAGTTGGCGTCGTACGGGCCGGTGAACCGGTGGCTGAGGCGGGCCGTCTGCTGGGAGCCCTGGAAGTAGTAGCCGGCCTGCTCCAGGCCGGTGGCCTTCGGCGCGAGGGAGGCGTAGCCGCGGTAGTCGGCGCGGGCGATGGCGTACGTGAAGCCCTGCGGCACCAGCACCTTCAACGCGATCTGGCAGTTCTTGCGGCCGTCGGTGGGCTTGGTGTCCTTGCCCGCCTGGGCGAGGTACTCGCTGTACGTCACGGTGAACGCGGTGTTGTCCGGGGCGACGGCCACCACGGCGCTGCCGGGGCGGCAGCCGGACCCGTTGACCGCGGCGACGGTGATCGTGATCTTGCCGGTGGGCGGCGGCACGTCGTCATCGCCGCCACGGGCCGCCGAGGACGGGGCGGCCGTGCCGATGAGGAACAACGCCGCCGCGACGCTGCCGATGCCCAGGGTGCGGATCATGGGCTCTTCCTTCCGGTCGTCCTACCGTCACCGCGGGGCGGGGCGGCAGGAGGGGAATGACGAGGGCATGCCAGCACGAGGATCATGGAACGGACCCCGCTCGCTCCGAGAGTCGGTGCGAAACTACGCCTTGATTCAGCCGGGGGCGGGTGGGGGGTCGTCCGGGTCGATATAAGGATTTTCGGGGCCGGATCCGCTTCCTGTACTGGGTCCGCCGCCGGTACCGGGTCCGTCGACATCCGGTTCGCCGGAATCGGGCTCATCGGGATCGGGTTCGTCCGAAGCCGGTGGGGGCGTCGGGGTGTCGAAGCGGCGGCGGATCTCGTCGGCGGCGTCCGGCGCGTTCGCGGCATCGAGGTCGTTCGCGATCCGGCGGGCGAACAGCGCGCGGTCGGGGGCGTCCTCGGCCAGGCCGGCCTCGTCCATCAGCCTGTTGAGCAGGCCGGACAGCCCTGCGTCGCCCGGCGGCTCGTCGTCGTACGGAGGCGGCGGCTCGTGCGGAGCGGACCACATGTCGGCGAACCGCGGTTCCGGCTCGGGACGAGAGCCGGGGACCAGCCGCTGGAAGGGCTCGGGGACGTCCTCGTTGTTGGCGGCGGAGGTGAGCTGGGCGAGGGGGCCGATGAGGTTCACGGTCCGCTCGACCTCGTCCTCGTTACGGGCCATCCACCACACCACGGCGCTGCCGGTGTCCTTGAGCACGTCCTTCCCCAGGTACTCGCGCTTGTTGCGCTCCCAGTTGCGCTCGTGCTCCCAGACGTCCTCGTCCTTGCGCACGGCGGAGAGCTTGGTCAGCCGCTCCGCGTCGGTCTCGCAGAGACGGAGCACGACGTGCTCGGCCATCGCCTCCACCCGGCACGAGGGGTCGGGGCGCATCGTGCCGAGCGCGCCGTTGAGCTGGTACTGGGCGAGTGAACTGCGGTGCGGCGGCTGAAGAACGGTGATGTGCCGGGCCCGGTCGAGCACCGACTCGATGGCCAGCGCGCCCGCGTTGACGTGCGGGGCGTCGGCCGGGGCGTCCAGCGGACACCAGCGGACGGTGGCGGAGAAGAGGAAGTCGTAGTCGTCCACGCGGCTCGGCAGCGCGATCCCCGAAACGGTCTGCTCCCAGCGCTCCGCCTGCGGAATCGGCCAGTCCGGCTCCAGCGCGTGCTCCGGCGGAACCGGCCCGCGCCGGCGCGGACCGGCCACGAGGGCGAGCCCCGCGCCGATCAGCAGGGCGGCGGCGGCCGCCGCCCACGCCCACCGGGGCCAGTGCGCGGTCAGCCCGACGATGACGAGGATCAGCCCGAGGATGACGGTGACGAAGAACGTCATGGTCTTGTGGCCAGAACTCATAGCGCGGCCTCCCGCGTCCGGATCAGCTGAGTTTTCCGCGGCACGTGTCACGTGCCGAGGGGGAGGGGCTCGATGCCCTGCGCGGCGTCGAGCGCACAGTCGAAGCGCGATACGAGCGCGGCGCGCTCCGGGTTCGTGTACGCCCAGTTCCTGAAGAGGACGTGGAGACGGCCCGGCGTACCGGGACGGCTCGCGGCCGCCCCGGCGAGAACGTCCAGCAACTGCCCGCCACGGCCCTCGGGCAGGGCGCCGGCCGCCGCCAGCCAACCGCGCGCGGGCTCGCTCCACTCCTCGTGCGAGCGGTACAGAAAGACAGCGGCCCAGCCGGTGGCGAGGCGCTCGCGCACGGCGGCGGTGCAGTAGAGGGCGCGGGTGCGGGACGCGTGGTCGGCGAGCGCGTAGAAGGCGACCGCGTCCCGCGGCCACTTGCCGGGTTCCAGCCGGTCGAGAAGCAGACGGAGGAGACGGCCGTCGCCTGCGGCGAGGGCGAGCAGGGCGTCGAGGGCCGGATTCTCCTTCGCGGGCCGCTCCCGGCGGGCGAGGTGGTGCAGGCGGACGAGGGCCTGGTCGGGGTGGGTCGTCGCCATCGTCTGGAAGCAGACGACGACGAGCGCGCGACGCCGCACCGCCGGCAGGTACGTGTCCTTGGACCAGTTGTAGATCGCCTTTCGGAAGGCGCGGCCGTGCCGCTCGTCGCGGAGCCCCTCCGCGAGGAGCTGGGCCGCGTCGGGCATGAGCCGGCCCTGGTCGCCGTTGTGCTGCGTCCACTGCTCGGCCAGCTCCAACATGTCCTCGGGACGGTCGGTGCGGAGGCACTGCTCGGCGAAGCGGGGGATCAGCTCGGCGCGCTCGTCGTCGGTCAGCGCACCGCGCTGGACGCAGCCCCCGATCCATTTTTGGAACGCGTCCCGCAGGTCCGGGCAGTAGGTCCAGAAGTGGGCGCGGATCGCCTTGTCGTAGCCGGGGGCGAGAAAGCGGACGCGACCGTCGCTCCGCGTCTCGGCCTTGATGACCTTCAACTGCTCGGTGAGATCCGTGCGTTCCAGCCGGGGCTGTTCGTCGGGCGGGTGGTTGATGGCCTTCAGCAGCTCTTCGGTGGCGTGGAACACCGTGGCCGGAGTGCGTTCATGGAGCATCGCGAGCGAGAGGGAGAGCGCCCGATGCCGTCCGTCCAATGCGGAGATGAAGGCGGCAACTTCGGGCGTACGGTCGCTGACTACGGCGAGGGCGCGCGAGCACCACTGAGAGAACCCGTCGGGCCGATCGGAGCAGCCGTCCCGCTGTTCCCGTATGGAGCGCGCCAGTTCGGCGATGTCCCGTAAATGGGCGCGGAGCAGATACTCCGGCAGCTCGGGGACGGCGCTCAGCTCGTCGGGCGAGGGCGTGATGCCGTCGAGCCGCAAGTACCGCATCAGCACGTCCCGGCCGCGCGGCCGAAGGATCTCGACGGTGAACCGTCCGAGCCCGCCTTGCTGGAGATAGCGGAGGCCGTACGGCAGCACCACCACGAGCCGCGCGTCCTTCTGCCGCACCACGTCCCGGAAGGCGGAGAGTTCGCTCTGCACGGCGAGGTAGTGCGTCTCGTCGCTGTTCGCGAGGTCCAGCAGCAGGCGGTCGCCCTCGCCGACGACCGAGGCGTCCAGGGCCCGGGAGTCCTCGTCATCCGAGGTGTCGGGCAGCTCGTGGAGGCTGCCCGTCCCGCCGGGCGACCGGTGCAGCAGCATCAGCGCCGCTGCCCGCCGGCCGCTGCCCGGCTGTCCGTAGAGCAGGACGGTGCCGTGATCGCGGAGCATGTCGCGGGCCTGGCCGTACCGTTCGGGTTCGGTGAAGCACCGGTCGAGCCATTCGCGTTCGTCCTCGGCCACGGCGAGCCGATCGCGGGTCGGCCGGCCCACCCGCGAAGCCGCTTGGAAGTAGAAGTTGTTGAGCTGCTGGCCCTCACCCGTGTTGGTGGGCCCGTGGGCCTGGTTGACGTAGGTGGCGAGGGACTCCAGCATCGGATCGGTCATCAGCGGTCACCGTCCTCTTCGCGGTGAGAGGAGCCGAACTGATAGCGGATCTCCCCTTGATTTTCGTAGCTGGTTCCGTGGCCGTTGTAATGAGGGTTGTTGACCTGTGACCCGGAACCTGTGTTGAGCGGGCCGCTTGAATCCTGGATGTACGTGCCGAGTTCGCCTTGGAAATTGCCGATTCCGCCGCGCTGCCCGGTGTTGTTCATGGACGGCCCCTCGGGCGTATGCGCCCTTTCCCTACGCGCGCCGGGACGCTTGTCCAGCGCGGCCAGCTCCGGGACCTTACGGGCCAGCCGGTCGCCGAGCCGGGCGAGGTCGGTGGCGGACGTCCGCTGCGAGAACCGCTCGAACTGGCACTCCGCCAGCCTGGACAGCGACCTCGGCAACCGTCGGGGATCGAGCTGCTCCGTCTTCCGTTCGAGCAGGACCGGCACGACCAGCACCCCGCACTCGAATGCCGTCTCCAATTCACGGCGCACCCAGTCCGCGGGATTGTTCAGCGCCCTGCGCCCCCTGCGCTTCGGGTCGGGGACGTCGAGCCAGTCCGGGCCGATGAGCGCCAGCAGGACGCTGCTGCGCCGCACCTTGTTGTCGAGCGTCTCGACGTAATTGGAGCCCAGCTCGATGGAGCCTCCGGCGAGGAATGTGCTGTCCTCCCCGAACCGCTCCTCCAGCACCCGCTTGAATTCGTACGCGATCGACTTCGCGCCCATGACGCGGAAATTGATGAAGATCTCGTGCATGACGTGCGTCCTCTCAGAGAGACGTTTGAGTCACAAGGCTCGAAAGATCCGGGGCCAGCCCCCGCACCGCCGCACTGCGCGGATGCCGCCCCAGCACCCGCGCCAGCCGCCGCAGATCCGCCGTGATCGTCGCGGAGCGCACCAGCCCGACGGCGTCGAGCAGACCTCGCGTCACCGCGCACGCCTCCTCGATCTCCCCGGCCGCCGCGTGCGCGAGGGCCCGCCGTACCCCGTACCGCGCCCGCGTGCGCAGCGCGTCCGCCGGGAGGCGGGCGGTCTCCCGGTCGAGGGCTTCGGCGGCGCGGCGCGGGTGGCCGAGTTCGTACAGGCACCAGCCGGTGAACATGGAGACGACGTCGGGCAGGTGGGACGCGCCGATCACCGGGGACGAGGGGTCCGCGGCGTCGAGGGCGAGGAGTTCGCGGGAGCGGTCCAGGCTGCGCATGCAGGCGTCGTGGTCACCGGCCACGGCGTGGCTCTGGGCCAGGTGCTGCGCGGCCAGGCCGCGGATGCGCGGTGGTGCGGGGCTGGCCAGGGCGTGGTCGGACAGCCCGATGGCGGCGGCGGTGTCGCCGCGGAAGAGGCTGACGAGGGCACGGCGTACGAGCGCGTAGACGGCGAGCTCGCGGTCGCCGCCGGCGGTGGCGAGTTCCACGGCCCGGTCCGTCCACCACAGCGCGGAGCCGTCGTTGCCGGACTCCTGCGCCATCCAGCCCGCGTACTCCGCGTACCGGGAGGCCAGGACGAGCAGTTCGCGCCGGGTGGCCGGGCCGGAGCGGGCGGCCTGCTGTTCGAGGCTGTGGGTCTGGGCTATGAGCGGGGGCAGGACGCCGCCGGGGCCGGAGAGCTGGCCCAGCCTCCGGAACTGGTCGAACATCGAGCGGTGGGCGTCGACCAGGGTCGTCGCGCCGGTGTCGGCGGTGATCTGCACGCCGCCGACGCCTATGGCGAGAACCGAGACGGCTCCCGCCGTGAGGACCCGGCGGCGGTTCATCGGGCGGAACGAACCTGTTCCGTCTTTGCCCAAGCGCATGAGCCACACCTCATCGTCGCGATGCGTGCCGGAGTGATGCGCGTCGTTCTGACGCGCGTCTTCGTGATGTGCGTCTTCGCGATGTGCGTCGGAATTCGGCAGGCCGGTCGCCCGGGACCGGCCGGGGACCAGGGCGGCGAGCGCGCCGCCCGCCCCGAGCACGGTGTCGCAGAGCCGTGACAGCTCCGGTGTGGGGCGCTTGAGCCCCCGCTCCACCTTGCTCAGCTGGGCCTTGCTGTAGTGCACCGACTGGCCGAGCCGCTCCAGCGACCACTGTGCGGCCAGCCGCCGTCTGCGCAGCTCCCGCCCGAACTCGTACGGCTGCTCCGGCATTTCGACCTCCGTACTCCGTGTGCCGGGCAGCTGCGTTCGCCGCGAGTAGCGTGCGGCAGGCCGCCCGGCGGAACAAGGCGAATGGGGACGTTTCCCGTTTCCTCTCCTGTTTCCTTCCTGTTGGCTCTACAGATTGCCGTCCGCTCGCGGGGCGCGGGAGTGTCAGTGCCGTCTGCTAAGACTGGAGCTGTGAGCAGCGAGAACGGGCGGCCGGAGCGTAATCCGGCACGGGCGGACGCGGCCCCGGGGGAGGTGCCTCCGGCGGACGCGGCCCCGGCGGGCGACCCCGCCGGGGGGGAGCAGCTCGCGCTCATCCGGGAGACCGTGCGCGAGGCGAAGAAGCCGCGCGCCAAGCCGCGCACCTGGCGTGGCGCCGCGCTCGCCGCGGACCGGCCCGTGGCCCGCGTCCTCGTGGACAAGGGGCTCATCCACCTCGACCAGTTCTTCGACTACGCCGTGCCCGAGGCCATGGACGCCGAGGCGCGGCCCGGCGCCCGGGTGCGGGTGCGGTTCGGGGCCCGCGTCGCCAAGGGGCGCCGCGAGGGCGGCGAACTGCACAACGGCTTCATCGTCGAGCGCCGGGCGGAGAGCGACTACCGCGGCCCGCTCGCCCCCATCGCCCAGGTCCTCTCCCCGGAACCGGTGCTCGGCCCCGAGCTGCTGGCGCTGTGCCGCGCCGTCGCCGACCGGTACGCGGGCACGCTCGCCGACGTCGTCCAGCTCGCCGTCCCGCCCCGCCGCGCCCGCCCCGAAGCCGAGCCGCCCGCCGGGCCGCTGCCCCCGCCCGCGCCGCCCGAGCCCGGCAGCTGGTCCCGTTACCCGACCGGCCCCGCCTATCTCGATGCCGTCCGCCGGGGCGAGCGACCGCGTGCCGTCTGGACCGCGCTGCCCGGCCCGCACTGGCCCGAGGAACTGGCCCGCGCCGCCGCCACGGCCCTCGCCTCCGGCCGCGGCGCGCTGATCGTCGTGCCCGACGGGCGCACCGCCGCCCGCGTCGACGCCGCGCTGACCGCCCTGCTCGGCGCCGGCCGGCACACGCTGCTCACCGCGGACGCCGGGCCCGAGGAGCGCTACCGCCGCTGGCTCGCCGTCAGCCGCGGCGGCGTACGGGCGGTGGTCGGCACCCGGGCCGCGATGTTCGCGCCCGTACGGGACCTGGGGCTCGTCGCGATCTGGGACGACGGCGACTCCAGCCACAGCGAGCCGCACGCCCCGCAGCCGCACGCGCGCGAGGTGCTGCTGCTGCGCGCCGCGCACGAGAAGGCGGCCTTCCTGCTCGGCGGCCACGGCTGCACGGTGGAGGCCGCCCAGCTCGTGGAGAGCGGCTGGGCGCTGCCGCTGGCCGCCGACCGCGCCCAGGTGCGCGCCGCCGCCCCCATGATCCGTACGGTCGGCGACGCCGACCAGGCCCGCGACGAGGCGGCGCGCGCCGCCCGGCTCCCCACCCTCGCCTGGCAGGCCGTGCGCGACGGTCTCAAGAGCGGCCCGGTGCTCGTCCAGGTGCCGCGCCGGGGATACGTACCCAGGCTGGCCTGCGAGCGGTGCCGCGAGCCCGCGCGCTGCCGACACTGCGCCGGGCCCCTGGAGGCGCGCGGCGGCGACGGCGAACTGCACTGCGGCTGGTGCGGGCGCGAGGCCCACGACTGGCACTGCGCCGAGTGCGGCGGCTTCCGGCTGCGGGCCCAGGTCGTCGGGGCCCGGCGCACCGCCGAGGAGCTGGGCCGGGCGTTCCCCGCCGTGTCCGTACGGACCTCCGGGCGCGATCACATCCTGGACACCGTGCCCGACGGGCCCGCCCTCATCGTCTCCACCCCCGGCGCGGAGCCCGTCGCCGAAGGGGGCTACGCGGCGGCGCTCCTCCTTGACGGCTGGGCCCTCCTCACCCGCCCCGACCTGCGCGCGGGCGAGGAGGCGCTGCGCCGTTGGCTGGGCGCGGCCGCCCTGGTGCGGGGGCAGGAGGCGGGCGGCACGGTGGTCGTCGTCGCCGAGCCCACCCTGCGGCCCGTACAGGCGCTGGTGCGCTGGGACCCGGCCGGGCACGCGGTGCGGGAGCTCGCGGACCGCGCCGAGCTGGGGTTCCCGCCCGTCTCGCGGATGGCGGCGGTCGCGGGCCCGCCGGAGGCCGTGGCGGACCTGATCGAGGTGGCCGAACTCCCCGGCGACGCCGAGGTGCTGGGCCCGGTCGCGCTGCCCGTGACCGAGGCCGGACGGCCGCGCCGCACGGGCGACCCGCCGCCGGGGGAGCGGTGGGAGCGGGCGCTGCTGCGGGTGCGCCCCGGCAGCGGTGCGGCGCTGGCCGCCGCGCTGAAGACGGCGCAGGCGGCGCGGCTGGCGCGCCGCGAGGGGGCCCCGGTGCGGATCAGGATCGACCCGCCGGACATCGGCTGACCGGGCGTCGGCCGGTGAAGGGGTAGGGCCGAAACGGCGCTGCCCCGCGGTCCGGCGCGGCCGGGCCTCGGGGCAGTGGAAGAACTGGCAGGGGAGCGGATTCGGGGGGGCGGCGGTCGGGTCAGCCGTTGCGGGGGCCGGGGAAGACGCCAGGCCGCGGCTCGTCGCGCAGCCCCGAATCCCGCAGCCCTGAGTCCCGCAGCCCTGAGTCCCGCAGCGCCGCGTCGCGCAGACCGGGCTCCCGCATGCCCGTGTCCCGCATGCCCGAGTCGCGCAGCGCCGGGGCCGACTGCCCCGGCATGGCGCGGGCGGCGGGTACGGCGGGGAGCTGGGGGCCCACGGATACGCCCGGCAGCCCGCCCGTGTCCGGCGTACGGACCGACTCGCCGCCGCCCGCGGCGTTCGGCGCGGTGGCCCGGCGCGTGCCGTAACGCCGGTGCACCGCCTGCTTGGTGACGCCGAGCGCCGAACCCACCGCGTCCCACGAGAAGCCCAGCGAGCGGTCGAAGTCCACCGCGGCGGTGACGAGCGTCTCGATGCTGTCGCGCAGTTCCTGCGCGAGCCGTACGGTCGGTGCGGGCGCCCGCCCGTATACGACGAAGCCCGCGGACGGGCCGGTGCGCCGCGGGCGGTAGACGTTTCCGAGCTGGGCGGTGAGGGTGCGCAGTGCGTCCACCTGTCGGCGGACCCGCTCGATGTCCCGCACCAGCAGATGCAGGCTGGCCCGTGCCTGGGCGTCGTGGGTTGCGTGGTCGGCCATGAACAAGCCTCTCGAACCGGCGTGGAAAGCGGAATGGGGAAGGTGGAGACGGTGGAACGTTGGAGACGGTGGAGATGGTGAAACGGTGGAACGGGGCAGGTGGAACGCGGACATCAGGGCGGTGAGTCGGCTGGCCATCGGAAGCGAACGAGGGCCGGACCGCGCCGTGGCCCGTTCCGGTCAATCTCTCTTGACCTCAACGCGAGACGTGCCTTGTGGGTCACGCTGAGGGGGCGTACGGCCTGCGCGGCGGGGCGCGAATTGACGCGTACGCCCCCTACGGCCGCGGTGTCGTTCTCGGGGCCCCTCCGCCCGTACGACTCCGCCCGTACGACCGCGGTCGCGCTCTCCGGGCCCCGGCCCTCCCCGACCGGCCCGAGTCCGCCCCGCCGACAGGCCCTAGACTGGTCCGCCGTTCAGCTCGGCGCGTTGAGAGGTAGATCGCCACCCATGAGGCTCGTCTTCGCCGGTACCCCCGAGGTCGCAGTGCCCGCCCTCGACGCGCTGCTCGCGTCGGACCGGCACGAGGTCGTCGCCGTCGTCACCCGGCCCGACGCCCCCGCCGGGCGCGGCCGCCGGCTGGTCGCCAGCCCCGTCGCCCAGCGCGCCGAGGAGGAGGGCATCGAGGTGCTCAAGCCCGCCAGGCCGCGCGACGAGGACTTCCTCGCCCGGCTGCGGGAGATCGCCCCCGACTGCTGCCCCGTCGTCGCCTACGGCGCGCTCCTGCCCAAGGCGGCGCTGGAGATCCCCGCCCACGGCTGGGTCAACCTGCACTTCTCGCTGCTGCCCGCGTGGCGCGGCGCCGCGCCCGTGCAGCACGCGGTGCTGGCCGGGGACGAGGTCACGGGCGCGTCGACGTTCCTGATCGAGCAGGGGCTCGACTCCGGACCGGTCTTCGGGGTGCTCACCGAGGAGGTCCGCCCCACCGACACCAGCGGCGACCTGCTGACCCGGCTGGCCTTCGCCGGGTCCGGGCTGCTCGTGGCCACCATGGACGGCATCGAGGACAACACCCTCGAAGCGGTGCCCCAGCCCGAGGAGGGCGTCACCCTCGCACCGAAGATCAACGTCGAGGACGCGGAGGCCGACTGGAGCGCGCCCGCGCTCCGCGTCGACCGCGTGGTGCGCGGCTGCGCCCCCGCGCCCGGCGCGTGGACCCTCTTCCGCGGCGAGCGGCTCAAGCTGATGTCCGTGGCCCTGTGCCCCGACCGCGGCGGCCTCGCGCCCGGCGAACTGTCCGTCGCCAAGAACGCCGTGTACGCGGGCACCGGCTCGCACGCCGTCGAGCTGCTGTGGGTCCAGCCGCAGGGGAAGAAGCCGATGAAGGCCGCCGACTGGGCGCGCGGCGTACGGATCGCCCAGGGCGAGCGGCTCGGCGCGCAGTGAGGCGCGGGGCGTAGCCTAAGCCCATCGTCATCCCAGCTCCGGAGCACCTTTCGTGAACGATCAGGCCCCCCGCAACCGTCCCGCCAGGCCCCCGAAACCCCACCGCCGCCCCAAGAAGGACCCCGTGCGGATCCTCGCCTTCGAGGTGCTGCGCGCCGTGGACGAGCGGGACGCCTACGCGAACCTGGTGCTGCCGCCGATGCTGCGCAAGGCCCGCGACAAGGCGCGCGACAACGCCGCCGCGGGCAAGGACGGCCCGGCGTTCGACGCGCGGGACGCGGCGCTGGCCACCGAGCTGGTGTACGGGACGCTGCGCCGCCAGGGCACGTACGACGCGATCATCGCGGCCTGCGTGGACCGGCCGCTGCGCGAGGTGGACCCGCCGGTCCTCGACGTGCTGGGCCTGGGCGCGCACCAGCTGCTCGGCACCCGCATCCCCAGCCACGCGGCGGTCTCGGCCACCGTGGAACTGGCGCGTGTCGTCCTCGGCGACGGGCGCGCGAAGTTCGTCAACGCCGTGCTCCGCAAGATCGCCGCCGACGATCTCGACGGCTGGCTGGAGAAGGTCGCGCCGCCCTACGACGCGGACCCCGAGGACCACTTGGCGGTCGTCCACTCCCACCCGCGCTGGGTCGTCTCCGCGCTGTGGGACGCGCTCGGCGGCGGCCGGGCCGGCATCGAGGACCTCCTCGAAGCGGACAACGAACGACCCGAGGTGACGCTCGTGGCCCGCCCCGGCCGCGCCACCGTCGACGAGCTGATGGACGAGGTCGGCGAGGACTCGGGACTGCCCGGCCGCTGGTCGCCGTATGCCGTGCGGCTCGCCGAGGGCGGCGAGCCCGGCGCGCTGGACTCCGTCCGCGAGGGCCGGGCCGGGGTGCAGGACGAGGGCAGCCAACTGGTCGCCGTCGCCCTGGCGAACGCCCCGCTGGAC
>NZ_JBHVHQ010000195.1:0-11583 GCF_042800135.1 Streptomyces sp. NPDC057654
GGCCCGGATTCTGCGCATGGTCGGTGGCCCCTCTCAAGGGTGGCTGGGTCCGGTGTCCGATGGCATCGCTTTTTCAAGAGCCGCATTTCGTGGGGCGAATGGTGCTGTGAGTCGACTGGTTCAGTGAGCCGAATGGTTCAGTGCGCGGAGTGGTTCTGTGGGCCGAATGGTTCCGTGCCTCTTTCGTGTCCCTTTCATGCCTTAATTCAAACCGTGAGTTAAGTAGTGAGAGAAGGTCGCGTCAAGACTCCGCGCAGCGATATGTTCAGGCCAGGGAGGAAGTCACGATGAGTGAACGCAACCAGCGGACGGTCCGGGACCTGCGCCGCGGCAGCAGGTCCGCCGTGCTGCGCCGGCTGTACTTCGAGGGCCCGCTGAGCAGACAGGAGCTCGGACCGGCCACCGGCCTCAGCTCCGGTTCGATCACCAACGTCGTCGGTGAACTCCTCGCGGACGGCCTCGTCGAGGAGGCCGGCTCCGTCGGCTCGGACGGCGGCCGCCCCCGTACGCTTCTGCGCGTCGCGCCCCGCAGCGGCTGCCTGATCGGTGTGGACGTGGGGGAGACCCGGATCCGCGTGGGCCTCTTCGACCTGACGCTCCGTGAGATATCCCGTACGGAGCGGACCCTGGGCGGCGACCCGGGCGGCTCTCGCGATTCCGGCTCCGGCCTCGGCCATGACGTCGGCCTCGGCCCTGGCCCTGGCCATGACGTCGACCATGATGTCGGCCTCGTCGTCCAGCTGATCCTGGACGGGCTCTCCACCGTCCTCGGCGAGGTCCCGGAGCACGCCGGGGCGGTGCTCGGAGTGGGCATCGGCGTGCCCGGCATCGTCGAGTACGGGACGGCCGAGTACGGGGCCGCACAGAGAGCCGCCGAGGAGCGCTCTGCTGAGCACCGCGCGGGCATTCCGCCCGCCCGCAACGGCCACCTCGCGGACGGGAGTTCGCGCGGCCCCGGCCTCGTACGCGCCCCCGGCCCCGGCCCCGTACGTAACTCAGGCCCTGGCCCCGTACGCGACTCCGCCCCCGTACCCCGCGGCGCCGTGGTGCACGGTCAGACGATCGGCTGGGACGCCGTCCCCCTCGAAGCGCTGCTGCGCCGCTCCACCGACCTCCCCCTGCACATCGACAACGGCGCGAAGACCCTCGGCCAGGCCGAGCTGTGGTTCGGCGCGGGACGGGGCGCGCGCAACGCCGTCATCGCGCTGCTCGGCTCCGGCGTCGGCGCGTGCGTGGTCGTGGACGGCAGCCCACTCGCCGGCGCGACCAGCGGCGCGGGCGAGTGGGGCCATACGACGCTCCAGGTCGGCGGGCGGCGCTGCCGGTGCGGTGCGCGCGGCTGCCTGGAGGCGTACGCCGGGGCCGCGGCGATCCTGGACCGCTGGCGCGAGGCGGGCGGCGGGCCGCCCGGCGGCTACCGCGGCCACACCCAGGAGAGCGCGCTCGCCGAACTCCTCGCCGCCGCGGACGCCGACGACCTCACGGCGGTCCGGCTGCTGGAGGAGACCGCCGAGTACCTCGGCGCGGGCATCGCCGATCTCGTCAACCTCTTCAACCCCGAACGCATCGTGCTCGGCGGCTGGGCCGGGCTGCTGCTCGGCCCCCGGCTGCTGCCCGACGTACGCGCGGCGGCCGCCGCCTACGCCCTGCGCCACCCCTACGAACGGGCCGCCATCGAACTCGGCCGGGCCGGGCCCGACGCCGTCACCATGGGTGCCGCTACGCTCCCCCTCGCACGCCTTCTCGCGACCGGCGGCTCCCCCCGGGGTCCGATTGTCGGAACCTCCGGATAACGTTTCGGAAGAAACAGCGATCGGGGAGGCACTCGGTGACATCAGTGGCATCGGTGGCAAACGCGCCCGAGGCGGTCACCTGCGGAGAGGCGATGCTGCTCATGCTCGCCGACCCCGGCGTACCGCTGGAACGGGCCGTACGGTTTCGACGCTCGGTGGCGGGCGCGGAGTCCAATGTGGCGACGGGCCTGGCCCGGCTCGGGCACCGCACCCGCTGGATCGGCAGGCTGGGCGCGGACCCGGCGGGCGAGGCGGTCCTGCGCGAACTGCGCGCCGACGGCGTCGACGTCGGCCACGTCGACCTGGACGACGCGGCCCCCACGGGCATGCTGCTGCGCGACAGCCATCCGCACCGCGCCATAGACGTGCAGTACTACCGGGCGGGCTCGGCGGCCTCCCAGCTCGCGCCCGAGCACATCCGCCCCGAAGCGCTCGACGGCGCCCGGCTGCTGCACATATCCGGCATCACCCCGATGCTGTCGCCGTCCGCGGCGGCCGCCACGCAGCGCCTCATCGAACTCGCGCGCGCCGCCGGAGCCCTGGTCTCCTTCGACCCCAATGTGCGACGCAAGCTGGGCGGGGCCGCCCAGTGGGCGCAGATCGTCGGGCCGCTGCTGGCCGAGGCCGACCTGGTGCTGGCGGGCGACGGCGAGCTGGAGACGCTCACCGGCCGCTCCGCCGACGAGGCCGCCGCCGACCTGCTGGCGGGCCGGGCCCGTACGGTCGTCATCAAGCGCGCCGACCACTCGGCGACCGCCGTCACCGCCGAGGGCCGCTGGGACCGGCCGCCCTACGAGGTGCCGGTCGCCGACCCGGTGGGCGCGGGCGACGCCTTCGCCGCGGGCTATCTCTCCGGGGTGCTGCGCGGGCTGCCCGAGCCCCGCGCGCTCGCCGAGGCCGCCTGCGTCGCCGCGCTCTGCGTGCAGACCGCCACCGACACCGAGGGGCTGCCCAGCGCGGCCGGCCGCGACCGGGCGCTCGCCGCCTTCACCGACGGCACGGACGCGGTGCACCGCTGACCATGGCCTCCTGCCCCACGCCCCCGCACCGCGGCCGTCGGCCGCGCCACCGCGGGCAACGGCCACCGACCACCATCGACACCCAGATCAAGAAGGGCGGCGAAACTGCCGTGTACCGCTGGGAGATCACCCGGGCCGCGCTCGCGCAACGGGTCTTCGCCATCATCCGCAGTGACAGCTACGACCACGCGACGGCGACGGCAGACACCCTGCTCTCCGCGGGCATCACCAGTCTGGAGATCTCGCTGACGACCCCGTTCGCGCTGGAGTCCATCACCACCCTGACCCGCGAGGTCGGCGACGACGTCATGATCGGCGCGGGCACGGTGCTGGACGCGCCCGCCGCCCGGATGGCGATCGACGCGGGGGCCCGCTTCCTGGTCTCCCCGGGCCTGGACGCCCAGGTCATCCGCACCGGCCACCGGTACGGCATCCCGGTCTTCCCCGGCGTCGCCACGCCCACCGAGATCGTCACCGCCATGGAACTGGGCGCGGACGCCCTCAAGCTGTTCCCCGCCTCCGGGTACAGCCCCCGCTGGATCAAGGACGTACGGGCCGCGCTGCCGCAGGCCGCGCTGCTGCCCACCGGCGGCGTGACCCTGGAGAACGCCCCGGAGTGGATCGCCGCCGGCGCCGTGGCCTGCGGCATGGGCAGCGCCCTCTCCGAAGGCGACCGCGACGCCGTCGCGAAGCGCGCGTCGGACTTGCTGGCCCGCCTGGCGGACGTCGAAGTTCCGTAGGGGCCGGAGCCGGGGGCGGTTCCTCAAGGGGCCGCGGGGAGGGCCGAGGGGCCACTCCGGCCCTTCGGCGTGCCGCTCTACCACGGCACGGGCTCGCCGTGGCGGTCCAGGAATCGCAGGCCGGGGGCGCCGGCCTGGGCTTCGAGGACGTCGACCACGGCGGGGATGCTCTCCGCGGGGTCGAGCGGCGCGTCGAAGCCGCCGAGTTCGGTGCGGTTGTGGCCGGGGTCGACGAGCAGCTTGGTGTGTCCGTCGTCGGCGTACCGGGTGGCGTAGCTGCGCATCAGCTGGTTGAGGGCGGCCTTGCTGGCCTTGTAGAGCTCGTAGCCGTCCTCGGTGTTCTGCGAGACGCTGCCCTGCTCGGAGGACATGACCGCGACCGTTCCGCCGGGCGCGACGAGGCCGCGCAGGGACTCCAGGACACGCAGCGGGCTCAGCGCGTTGGTGATCATCACCTCGGTGAACATGTCGGTCGGCACCTGGTCGATCGACAGGTTCCCCCGGTTGACCGCGCCGTTGACGAAGAGCAGGTCGAACCGGCGGTCCGCCAGGCGCTCGCGCAGCGCGGCCAGTTGCCCGGGGTCGTTCATCTCCAGTGATTCGACGGTCAGCCGTCCGTTCGAGGCGTCGGCGTCGGCGCGCAGTGCGCCGCCGTCCTTGCGCGTCGTGGCGATGACCTGCCAGTCGCGCCGGGCGAGTTCGCCCACGAGGACGAGGCCCAGCCCCCGGGAGGCGCCGATGACGAGGGCTCGGCGTGCTTGTCGGTCTTGCCGGTGGTTTTCGGGCGTCGTGGACACATGCGCTCCTCAGCGGTGGTGGAGATGGCGACGGTGCGCTTTAGAGTAGACGCGACGTCGCGTCTAGGCAATGCCCCGGAATGCGTCCCGCCGCCGGGTAGGGTGTCGCGCATGCCCGACACCAGCTCACAGCCCCGCAGGCCGCGGTCCGGCAGCCGGCGGGACGAGGCCGCGCGGCTGGCTGTGCTGCACGCCGCGGACGATCTGCTCGACGAGCACGGCTTCGGCGGCCTGACCGTAGAGGCGATCGCGCGGCGCGCCGGGGTCGCCAAGCAGACGATCTACCGCTGGTGGCCGTCGAAGGTCGAGATCCTCCTCGACACGCTCATCGCGGACAGCGAGAAGAGCCTGCCCGTGCCGACGGAGCGGCCCACGGCCGAGACCGTCCGCGGCTATCTGCGCGGTTTCGCGCGATTCCTCACCCGCGACCCGGCGGGCAAGGTCCTGCTCGCGCTGCTCGCCGAGGCGCAGCACCACCCCGCCACGGCCAAGAGCTTCCACGAGCGCTATCTCGGCCCGCGCCGGGACCAGGAGCGCGCCATGCTCGCGCACGTCATCGACGCCGCAGAGATCTCGCCCGCCCTCGGGCCCGACGCCGCGCTCGACGCCCTCGTCGGCCCGCTCGTCTACCGCGCCCTGACGGGGGCCGACATCCCCGACGACCTGGTGGACACCCTCTTCGAGGACCTGCTCAGGCCGCGCGCGGACTGAGCGCCGGCTTCGGCTTTTTACGGAACCGGGGGCCGTTCGGCGGACAGAGCGGCCGCCAGGGCGCGGCGGCAGGCCTCGTCCAGCGCTTCCTTCCGCTCCGCCCCGGCGACCGCCAGGAACTCCTCGTCCAGCTCGGACACGAGGTCCCGCCCCTTCGTGAGCAGGTCGCGGCCCTTCCGGGTGAGCACCAACTGCGCGCGGTGCCCCTGTCCGCGCAGATTGCGCTCCACCGCCCCCATCTCCTCCAGCAGGAGGACGGTGGCGCGCATGCTCTGACTCGTGACGCCCGCGCGGCGGGCCAGGTCGCTGTACGACAGGTCGGCGTCGCGGGAGATGTGCCCGAGCGCCCCCAGCAGCCGCATCGACAGGCCGGTGTCGGCGAGCCGGGCCTCCAGCCGCTCCTGTAGCCGCCGACCGGTGACGATCATCATCATGACGGTCGACAGTGCGCTCTCCGGCGCCTTGCTCACCTGTGACTCTCCCTACCGGGGTCCGCTCGTACTGGACTTGTCCGGTATCAGTGTCCCAGGCCGCCGGCCGCGATGATCAGGCTGCCGGGACCGCGACCCCGAGCCGCTCGGCCGCCCGCTTCGCGGAGTCGAGGAACGGGGCCTTCATGCCGGCGGCCTCGGCCAGCGCGGCCCGCGTCATCTCGGGACCGGCCAGTTCCGGAGTGCCGACGCCGAACGGCGGCCGCGGCGCGTACTCCATGGTCAGCTCGGCCCGGCGCGCGGCCTCGGTGCCGCGCAGATCCTGGATCAGCCGCAGGGCGATCTCCATGCTGCCGGTCGCGGGGCCGGCGGTGAGGCGGTTGCGGTCCTCCACGACGTTGTTGGTGGGCACCAGGGTCGCCCCGTAGTACGGCAGCAGGTCGTGCACATGGAAGTTGGTCGTGGCCCGGTACCCGCGGAGCAGCCCGGCCGCGCCCAGCAGCAGACTGCCCACGCACACGCCCGCGACCCACTGCGCGCGGCTGCCCCGGTCGGCGAGGAACTCCAGCGTCTCGGTGTCCTCCAGTACGTCCAGGGGCACGGCGCCCGCGCACAGGGCGTCCAGCTCGGCCGGGCAGTCCTCGAAGGTCGTGGTCGCGCGGGTGGGGAAGGCGGGGGAGCCCATGATCTCGTCCAGGTTCTTCCAGACGAGATGCACGTTCACGTCGGGCAGGAGGCCCAGGCCCGTGTGGATGCCGATGATGTCGACCGGCATGTAGCCGGGGCACACCAGGATCGCGATATTGAGTTTGCGCAGCTCATCGGTCATGTCTCTGCTTCTCCCTCTTCGGTCTGCATGGGTATTGCAGGCAGGCTTACAGCCAAGCTTGCAGGCGAGCTTGAAGGCAGGCTAAAAGTCTGGCCGTAAGGTGCTCGTAAAGCGGTGACCGGGTGGTTCCTAGGAGCCGTTCCGCGCGGCCTCTTCCGCCACGGACATCGCCGTACGGACCAGCGCCGCCGTGGCCGTCGAGCGGGACTGCTGGGGCCAGGCGATGGAGAGGACCGCGGGCGGGGTGTTCGGTACGGGGCGGTAGACGACGCCGGGGCGGGGGTAACGGGCAGCGACGGAGGTGGGCAGCAGGGGAGTGGGGCCGCCCAGGGCCACGAGGGTGAGCAGCTGGGCGAGGTCGCGGCCCGAGGAGCGGGTCTCGTGGACGAACCGGGGCAGATCCTCGGGGAGCAGGCCGAGGTCGGCGAGGGCCAGGTGGTCCTGGTCGGCGAGCGGATGGGTGGCGGCGATGGCCGCGACGCACTGTTCGGAGGCCAGCGGCTCGGAGTCCAGGCCCGTACGGTCGAACGGCTCGTGGACCAGCGCCACGTCGGCTTCCCCGCGGCGCAGGAGCTTCGCCTGTTCGTGCCAGCCGCAGAGCCGGACGGCGACCGGCACGGCCTCGGGCTCCGACGCGAAGCGCGCGAGGATCGGCTCCAGCAGCCCCGCGTCCCCGTCGGCCTTCGTGGCCAGGATCAGCTTCGGCTCGTCCGCTGCCGCCCGCTGGGTCCGCCGTTCGGCTGCCTGGAGGGCGTCCAGGGCGATCCTCGCCTCGGCGAGCAGCACCGTTCCGGGCGGGGTCAGCGTCACGCTGTGGGTGCTCCGCTCGAAGAGCGTGACGCCCATCTCCGTCTCCAACTGGCGGATCGCGCGGGAGAGGGGCGGCGGGGAGATGCCGAGCCGCTCGGCGGCGCGGGCGAAGTTGAGCTCCTCGGCGACGGCGACGAAGTAGCGCAGCGGTCGGGACTCCATGCCCTCACCTTCTTCCCGTTCGGCCCCCCCCAGGCGCGCAGCGACAGGGCGGTATTGCCCTGAGGGTAACAAGCGGGAGCGGGCGGGACCTTCAGTTCGGGCCGCCCGCGCAGCAAGCTCGACGGCAGCCCGCCAGGCGCTCGCCCGTACCGGCCGGTTTCGTCAGTTTCCGCAGTTTCTTCAGTTTCTTCAGTGGAGTTGTTCATGATCGTCGTCACCACCCCGACCGGCCAGATCGGCCGGGAGGTCCTCGACCGCCTCCTCGACGCCAAGGGCGGCGCGAACGGCGCCGGCAGTGCTACGGGCATCCGGGTGATCGTCCGGGACCCCGCCCGCCTCCCCGCCCACGTACGCGCCAACGTCGAGGTCGTCCAGGGGACGCACGCCGACCCCGACAACCTGAAGAAGGCGTGCCAGGGCGCCGACCGCCTGTTCTGGCTGGTCCCGCCGACCCCCGGCGTCCCCGGCGCGGAGGACCACTTCCGCGACTTCACCGAGCCGCTGCGCGAGGTGACCGGCGCGCGGGGCGGCGTCGAGCGGATCGTCGGCGTCTCCACCCTGGGCCGCGGCACGGCGAAGAACGCCGGCATCATCTCGGCCTCGCTCGCCATGGACGAGGCGATAGCGGGGATGGGCGTGCACTACCGGGCGCTCTGCGCGCCGTTCCTGATGGAGAACCTGGTGGCCCAGGCCGGGCTGATCCGCGACGCGGGCCTGGTGGCCATTCCGGGCAGCGGCGTCCTCCGCACCTGCACCACCCGCGACATCGCCGCCACGGCGGCCCGGCTGCTGCTCGACGACTCCTGGACCGGTTTCGAGGACGTACCGCTGGCCGGGCCCGACGACCTGTCGCCCGAGGACATGGCCGGGATCGTCTCCGAGGTGCTGGACCGCCCGGTCCGCCTCCAGCCGGTCGACGGCGCGGCCTACCGGGCGCAGCTGCTGGCCTCCGGGGCGAGCGAGGGCTGGGCGCGGAGCGCCGCCGACATGATGACGGCACTCAACGAACAGGGCTTCTACGGCGCCGCCCAGCCGAGTACCCCCGAGACCACGCCCACCGGTTTCCGCCAGTGGTGCGAGGAGGTCCTCAAGCCGGCCGTCCTCGGCTAGCGACTCCGACGACCTCGACAACGTCAACGACTCCAACGACTCCAACGGATTCGACAGATTCGACGGATTCGACGGATTCGGGATGTCTGCGGGCAGTTCCGGGCGAAGCGCTCGGAGCTGCCCGCTCCGCATGCAGAGTTGAGGAAACTAGGGAACGATCGTGATCTGTCCGGGCGTTACCCCGGTGATATCCCGTCGAATGGGGGTCCCTGTGACAACCGAAGCATTCGAGATCATCGACCTGTCGACGATGGGCGAGGACTTCGTACGCAATCCGTACCCCGTCTACGCGGAGCTGCGCGAACGCGGCCCCGTACACCGTGTGACGCTCGCCGACGGCATTCCGGCCTGGCTCGTCGTCGGCTACGACGAGGTGCGCGCCACGCTCGGCGACGACCGCCTCTCCAAGCGGCTGGACAGCGCCTCCGAGTCCGCCAACATCGGCTTCGAGCCGCTCGGCGCCCATATGCTCAACACCGACCAGCCGGACCACACGCGGCTGCGCAAGCTGGTGGTACGGACGTTCACCCCGCGCCGGGTGGCGGCGATGGAGCCGCGCGTGCAGCAGCTCACCGACGAACTCCTCGACGCGATGGTGGCCGACGGCGCGCGCGGCGCGGACCTCGTCGACGCGCTCGCCTTCCCGCTGCCGATGAGCGTCATCTGCGAACTGCTCGGCGTGCCCTACGCGGACCGCGAGGAGTTCCGCGCGTGGTCGAACTTCGTGGTCGGGCCCGCGCCGTACACGGAGAAGATGACGGCGATGGAGGAGGTCCGCACGTACCTCGGCCACCTGATCGTCAAGAAGCGCGACGAGACCGGCGACGATCTGCTGAGCGGCCTGATCCGCACCATCGACGAGAGCGGGGACCGGCTCTCCCACGACGAACTGCTCGCCATGGCCTGGCTGCTGCTGGTCGCGGGGCACGAGACCACCGTCAACCTGATCTCCAACGGCGTCCTCGCGCTGCTCCGCCACCCGGATCAACTGGCCGATCTGCGGGCCGACTTCTCGCTCCTGGACAACGCTGTCGAAGAGATGCTGCGCTACGACGGCCCGGTGGAGACCTCCACGTTCCGCTTCACCGTCGAGCCGGTGGAGATCGGCGGCACCCTGATCCCGGGCGGCGGCGAGGTGGTCCTGGCGACGATCGCCGACGCCGACACGGACGCGGGCCGCTTCGCCGAGCCGAGGCGGTTCGACATCCACCGCGACGCACGCGGTCACCTCGCCTTCGGCCACGGCATCCACTATTGCCTCGGCGCGCCGCTCGCCCGGCTGGAGGCGCGCGTCGCCATCCGCTCGCTCCTGGAGCGCTGCCCCGACCTCGCGCTCGACGCCCACCCGGCCGCGCTGGCCTACCGCGAGGGCATGCTCATCCGGGGCCCGCACCGGCTGCCGGTCACCTTCTGACCCCGGGGCCGCGCCGCCCGGACACTGTTGGTAAAAGGTCCGGCCCCTGTGCGTGACGTCGGCCTTCATCACCTGGTTGTGGGTGGTGAAGGCCGACAGTGCGTTTGGGGAGGGTGTCAGTGTCGCTGCAGGAGCCCGGGTTGGGTGAGATTCCGGTGGAGACGGAGCGGGTGGCTCGGGCGGTATGTCCGGACGGCACGCTGGCGATGCGGCTGCGCGATGAGTTCGCGGACACCTTTTCTGGAGAGGTGTTCGCCTCGCTGTTCCCGCGCCGGGGCCGTCCGGCGGTGCCTCCAGGGGCATTGGCACTGGTCACGGTGTTGCAGTTCGCTGAAGGACTGTCCGATCGGCAGGCTGCTACCGCGGTCCGGGTGAGGATCGACTGGAAATACGCGCTCGGACTGGAGCTAACCGATACCGGCTTCGACTATTCCGTGCTGAGCGAGTTTCGCGCCCGTCTGGTTCAGGGGCAGATGGCTGATGAACTCTTCGAGCAGGTGCTCCGGGCGGCCAAGGAGCGGGGGCTGTTGAAGACGTCGGGCCGGGCCCGGACCGATTCCGCCCGGGTTCTGGCGGCGATCCGGGTGGTCAACCATGTGGAGATGCTCGGGGAGACGCTGCGGTCGGCCTTGAACGCGCTGGCCGCGGCGTTTCCGCAGTGGCTGGCCGCGCAGACGGATGAGGCGTGGTTCGACCGCTATGGGCACCGGGTGGAGGAGGCGAGGCTGCCCCGTGGCAAGGAGAAGCGCAAGGCATGGATCGGGCAGGCCGGGGCCGATGGGATGAGTCTGCTGGAAGCGGTCTTCTCCCCGCAGGCTCCGCGCGAGGCGCGGTCACTGGAGGCGGTTGAGCTGCTGCGGCAGGTCTGGGTGCAGAACTTCCAGGTCGTCGACGGGGCCGTGTGTGAGCGGGATGCGAAGAACGTGCCGCCGGGCCGGTTACGGCCCTTCTCGCCGTACGACACCGACGCTCGTGCCGGAGCCAAGCGCGGCACCAGTTGGACCGGCTATCTGGTGCAGTTGACCGAGACATGTGAGCCGGACGCACCCAACCTGATCACTCACGTCGCCACCACCGACGCGTCCGTGAACGACCTGAAGATGATGGATGCCATCCACGCTGACCTGCGTGCTCACGGCAGACTCCCCACCGTGCACCTGGTCGACGCCAACTACATCGACGCCCAGGGCCTGGCCGACGCCGAACAAGCGGGCATCAAGCTCGTGGGGCCGATCAACAAGAACACCACCACCCAGTCCTCCGGCAAGTTCGCCACGGACGCGTTCGCCGTGGACTGGGAGAACAAACAGGTGACCTGCCCCAACGACCGGGTCGCGGACAGCTGGTATCCGCGCGTTTCCTCGCGCGGTATCCCCGTGATTAGGGTCCGGTTCCTCGCCTCCGACTGCCGGGCCTGCCCAGACGTAAACGCGTGCGCGCCGTCGAAGGCCGGCAGAGGCCGGGAGATCACGCTGAGGGAGAGAGCCGCGCACGACGCCATGAAGAGAAACCGCGCTGACCAGAAGACGCCTGAGTGGTGGGACGTCTACCAGCACCGACAGGGCATCGAGGCCACTGTCTCACAAGGCGTCCGGGCCTTCGGTCTCCGGCGGTCCCGATACCGCAGCCACCCGAAGACCCGCCTTCAACACCTCTTCACCGCCACCGCGATGAACCTCGCCCGCCTCGATGCCTGGATCACCGGAACACCCCGGGCCGGAACCCGCGTCTCTCGGTTCGAACGGTTGCGTCCCGCTGCCTGACGGC
>NZ_JBHVHQ010000196.1:0-11531 GCF_042800135.1 Streptomyces sp. NPDC057654
GTCCTCGGTCGCCTCTCGACTTCGAGGGGCGACCGGACCGGCGCTTTGTCGTCCAGCAGGCCCGTTCACCTCCAGCTAGGGAAACTTGATGTTCGAGGCAGTCGAGGAACTGATCGGCGAACACGCCGACCTCGAAAAGCGGCTCGCCGACCCCGCCGTCCACGCGGACCAGGCCAACGCCCGCAAGCTCAACAAGCGCTACGCCGAGCTGACCCCGATCATCGGCGCCTACCGCTCCTGGAAGCGGACCGGCGACGACATCGAGACCGCCCGCGAGCTGGCCCAGGACGACCCCGACTTCGCGGCCGAGGTCAAGGAGCTGGAGCGGCAGCGCGAGGAGCTGACCGAGCGGCTGCGGCTGCTGCTGGTCCCCCGCGACCCCAGCGACGACAAGGACGTGATCCTGGAGGTCAAGGCAGGCGAGGGCGGCGAGGAGTCCGCCCTGTTCGCCGGCGACCTGCTGCGGATGTACCTGCGCTACGCCGAGCGCGTCGGCTGGAAGACCGAGATCCTGGAGGCCAACGAGTCCGATCTCGGCGGCTACAAGGACGTACAGGTGGCCGTGAAGACCAAGGGCGGGGGCGGCGCGACCGAGCCCGGCCAGGGCGTCTGGGCGCGCCTGAAGTACGAGGGCGGGGTGCACCGCGTGCAGCGCGTGCCCGCCACCGAGTCGCAGGGCCGCATCCACACCTCCGCCGCGGGCGTGCTCGTCACCCCCGAGGCCGAGGAGGTCGAGGTCGAGATCGGCCCCAACGACCTGCGCATCGACGTCTACCGCTCCTCCGGCCCCGGCGGCCAGTCCGTCAACACCACCGACTCCGCCGTGCGCATCACCCACCTGCCCACCGGCATCGTGGTCTCCTGCCAGAACGAGAAGAGCCAGCTCCAGAACAAGGAGCAGGCGCTGCGCATCCTGCGCTCGCGGCTGCTGGCCGCGGCCCAGGAGGAGGCCGAGCGCGAGGCGTCCGACGCCCGGCGCAGCCAGGTCCGTACGGTGGACCGGTCCGAGCGCATCCGGACGTACAACTTCCCCGAAAACCGCATCTCCGACCACCGGGTCGGCTTCAAGGCGTACAACTTGGATCAGGTCCTCGACGGCGAGCTGGACCCGGTGATCCAGGCGTGCGTCGACGCCGACTCGGCGGCCAAGCTGGCGGCCGCCCAGTAAGCTCCGCGGACCCGGCGGGCCCGCCCGCGGGTCCCGGCCGGTCCGGTCCAGTCCATACGTTCTCGCAAGTTCGCAAGCCGGAGGAACAGCGTGCAGCAATCTGCCGGGGGGCGACCCCCGCACCCCCGATCCGTGCTGCTCGCCGAGGTGGCCCAGGCGACCCAGCGGCTGGCCGACGCGGGCGTCCCCTCGCCCCGCTTCGACGCCGAGGAGCTGGCCGCGTTCGTGCACGGCGTCAAGCGCGGCGAGCTGCACAACGTCGCCGACGCCGAGTTCGACGCCCGCTACTGGGAGGCCGTCGCCCGCCGCGAGGCCCGCGAACCGCTCCAGCACATCACCGGCCGCGCCTTCTTCCGCTACCTCGAACTCCAGGTCGGCCCGGGGGTGTTCGTACCCCGCCCGGAGACCGAGTCCGTCGTCGGCTGGGCCATAGACGCCGTACGGGCCATGGACGTCGTCGAGCCGCTCATCGTCGATCTGTGCACCGGCTCCGGCGCCATCGCCCTCGCCCTCGCCCAGGAGGTGCCGCGCTCGCGCGTGCACGCCGTCGAGCTCGACGAGGGCGCCCTGACATGGGCCCGCAAGAACGTCGAGGGGTCCCGCGTCGTTCTCCACCACGGGAACGCGCTGACCGCGCTGCCCGAGCTCGACGGCCAGGTGGACCTGCTCGTCAGCAACCCGCCGTACATCCCGCTGACCGAGTGGGAGTACGTCGCACCGGAGGCCCGCGACCACGACCCCCAGCTCGCGCTCTTCTCCGGCGAGGACGGCCTGGACACCATCCGGGGCATCGAGCGCACCGCCCACCGGCTGCTGCGCCCCGGCGGCGTCGTCGTGATCGAGCACGCCGACACCCAGGGCGGCCAGGTGCCGTGGATCTTCACCGAGGAGCGGGGCTGGGCGGACGCCGCCGACCACCCGGACCTCAACAACCGCCCGCGGTTCGCGACGGCCCGCAGGGCGACGCCGTGACCGCGGCACCCCGCACGCTCGACCCCAGTAACCGCTTCGCGAAGGAGATGTGATGGCACGGCGATACGACTGCAGCGACGCGACCGACCGCAAGACCGGCCTGCGCGAGGCGACGGCGGCGGTCCGCCGCGGCGAACTGGTCGTGCTGCCCACCGACACCGTCTACGGGATCGGCGCGGACGCCTTCAGCGCCGAGGCCGTCGGCGACCTGCTGGAGGCCAAGGGGCGCGGCCGGACCATGCCCTCGCCCGTGCTCGTCGGCTCGCCGAACACCCTGCACGGGCTCGTCACCGACTTCTCCGAACAGGCCTGGGAGCTCGTCGACGCCTTCTGGCCCGGCGCGCTCACCATCGTCGCCAACCACCAGCCGTCGCTGACCTGGGACCTGGGGGAGACCCGCGGCACCGTCGCGGTCCGCATGCCGCTGCACCCGGTCGCCATCGAGCTGCTCACCGAGTTCGGCCCGATGGCCGTCTCCAGCGCCAACCTGACCGGCCACCCCTCGCCGCAGGACTGCGACGCGGCTCAGGAGATGCTCGGCGACGCCGTCTCCGTCTACCTCGACGGCGGGCCCACCCCGGCCGCCGTGCCCTCCTCCATCGTCGATGTCACCCGCGGCACCCCGGTGCTGCTGCGGGCGGGCGCGCTCAGCGCCGAGCAGCTCCGCGAGGTCGTACCCGATCTTGAGGTGGCCAATTGATCGCCCCGCAGGGGCGTGGCATAGCGGGACCGGACCTCACCGCCGACACCTTCCGCATCCTCCACGTCAGCACCGGCAACGTCTGCCGCTCGCCCATCACCGAGCGGCTGACCCGCTATGCCCTCACCGACCGGCTCGGCGACCCCTTCGCCGGCGGCCTCGTCGTGGAGAGCGCCGGCACCTGGGGTCACGAGGGCGCGCCCATGGAGGCGCACGCCGCGACCGTCCTCGCCGACTTCGGCGCCGATCCGGACGGCTTCATCGGCCGCGAGCTCCTCGACGAGCACGTCATCCGCGCCGACCTGGTACTGACCGCCACCCGTGACCACCGCGCGCAGGTCATCTCCATGGGGCACTCGGCGGGGCTGCGCACGTTCACGCTCAAGGAGTTCACCCGGCTCGTACGGGCCATAGACCCCGCCACGCTGCCCGACCCCGTGCACGGCGGCGTCGTCGGGCGCGCGCGGGCGCTGGTGCAGGCCGCCGCCGCGCTGCGCGGCTGGCTGCTGGCCCCGAACGCCGAGGCCGACGAGGTCCACGACCCGTACGGCGCCCCCATCACCTTCTTCCGCTCCATCGGCGACGAGATCAACCAGGCCCTGGACCCGGTCGTCACCGCCCTCACCGGAGTCCCCACCCGGACCTGACCGGCTGCGGGCGCGGGACGCCGGGCCTACATTGGGGTGCACCACCCCTCAAGGTCCGGAGCCAGTGCCATGCCGGTCGCCGCAGTAGCACCCCACACCCACTGGGGCCCCGATTTCGACGCGCTGCGCCGCACGGACCCGGAGCTGGCGGGGCTGCTCCTCGCCGAGCTCGGCCGGCAGTCCGCCGGACTCCAGCTCATCGCCGCCGAGAACTTCACCTCGCCCGCCGTCCTCGCGGCCCTCGGCTCGCCGCTCGCCAACAAATACGCGGAGGGCTACCCCGGCGCCCGCCACCACGGCGGCTGCGAGCTGGTGGACCTCGCCGAGCGGATCGCCGCCGACCGGGCCAAGGCGCTCTTCGGCGCCGAGCACGCCAACGTCCAGCCGCACTCCGGCTCCTCCGCCGTCCTCGCCGCGTACGCCGCGCTGCTGCGCCCCGGCGACACGGTGCTGGCGATGGCGCTCACCCAGGGCGGGCACCTCACGCACGGGTCGCCCGCCAATTTCTCCGGCCGCTGGTTCGACTTCGCGGGCTACGGCGTCGCGCCGGACACCGGCCTGATCGACTACGGGCAGGTGCGCGAGCTGGCCCGTACGCACCGCCCCAAGGCGATCGTCTGCGGCTCGATCTCGTACTCGCGCCATGTGGACTACGCGGCCTTCCGGGAGATCGCCGACGAGGTCGGGGCGTATCTCATCGCGGACGCGGCGCACCCGATCGGGCTGGTCGCGGGGGGTGCGGCGCCGAGCCCGGTGCCGTACGCGGATGTGGTGTGTGCCACCACGCACAAGGTGCTGAGGGGGCCGCGCGGCGGGCTGATCCTGTGCGGCGCGGAGCTCGCGGACCGCATCGACCGGGCGGTGTTCCCGTTCACGCAGGGCGGCGCGCAGATGCATACGGTCGCGGCGAAGGCGGTGGCCTTCGGCGAGGCGGCGACCCCGGCCTTCACGGCGTACGCGCACCAGTGCGTGGCGAACGCGCGGGTGCTGGCCGCGGCGCTCGCGGCCGAGGGGCTCGCGGTGAGCACGGGCGGCACCGACACGCATCTGATCACCGCGGACGTCGCGCCGCTGGGCATCGACGCGAGGGCCGCCAGCGGCCGTCTGGCGGCCTGCGGGATCGTCCTGGACACCTGCGGCCTCCCGTGCGCCGACGGGCGGGCCAGGGGCGTCAGGCTGGGCAGCGCGGCCGTCTCCACGCAGGGGATGGGGGAGGCGGAGATGGCGCGCGTCGGGGCGCTGGTGGGAGCGGCCCTGCGACAGGACGCGGGGACCCGTGCGGAAGTGGCGGAATTGGCCGGAAGGTTCCCTCCTTATCCCGATCACACCTGAGGGCTGGAACCATCCCCCAACGGGGCACGTCCTGGGCCGCATTCACGATTCGGGGGTGGACGCGAATATGGTGTGGGGCTGTGATGGCCAGCGAAACCTCTGGGGCAGCCTGTGCGTGAATATCTGCTGACGCTGTGCGTCACCGCCGCGGTCACCTATCTGCTGACGGGACCGGTGCGGAAGTTCGCGATCGCGGCCGGCGCGATGCCGGAGATCCGCGCGCGCGACGTGCACCGCGAACCGAAGCCGAGGCTCGGCGGTATCGCGATGTTCGGCGGGTTGTGCGCGGGGCTGCTGGTCGCGTCCCATCTGTCGAACCTCAAGGGCGTCTTCGAGCTGTCGAACGAGCCGCGGGCGCTGCTGTCGGGGGCCGGGCTGATCTGGCTGCTGGGCGTGCTGGACGACAAGTTCGAGGTGGACGCGCTGGTCAAGCTCGGCGGGCAGATGATCGCGGCGGGCGTGATGGTCCTCCAGGGCCTGACCATTCTGTGGATTCCGGTGCCCGGCGTCGGCACGGTCGCGCTGACCCCCATGCAGGGCACGCTGCTGACGGTGGCCCTGGTCGTCCTGACCATCAACGCCGTCAATTTCGTCGATGGGCTGGACGGGTTGGCCGCCGGAATGGTGTGCATCGCCTCCGCCGCCTTCTTCATGTACGCGTACCGCATCTGGTTCGGCTACGGCATCGAGGCGGCGGCCCCGGCCACGCTGTTCGCCGCGATCCTGATGGGCGTGTGCCTGGGCTTCCTGCCGCACAACATGCACCCGTCGCGGATCTTCATGGGCGACTCCGGGTCGATGCTGATCGGGCTGGTGCTCGCGGCGGGCGCGATCTCCATCACCGGGCAGGTGGACCCGGACGCGATGCGGCTGTTCGCGGGGTCGGAGCGGGCCGCGGTGCACGGCACGGTGCCGGTCTACATCCCGCTGCTGCTGCCGCTGACCGTCGTGATGGTGCCGGTCGCCGACCTGATCCTGGCCATCGTGCGGCGCACCTGGAACGGCCAGTCGCCGTTCGCGGCCGACCGCGGCCACCTGCACCACCGGCTGCTGGAGATCGGCCACTCGCACAGCCGGGCCGTGCTGATCATGTACTTCTGGTCCGGGCTGATCGCCTTCGGCGCGGTCGCCTACTCGGTGAACTCCGCCAGCATGTGGATCGTGCTGCTGATCGTGCTGCTCAGCGCCGTCGGGCTGGTCCTGCTGCTGCTGCCGCGCTTCACGCCGCGCGCGCCGCTGTGGGCCCAGCGGCTGGTGCCGCCGCGCTACCGGCGCCGGGCCTTCCTGGAGATGACGGCGCGGAAGCGGGCCGCGAAGGCCGCGGTGGCGGCGGGAACCGGCGCCGAGGGCCGTACGGACGCCGAGGGCGCCGAAGCGGAACCGGAGCCGGAGCCGGTGCCGTCCGGGGTGAACGGTGCGACGGCGGTCGGGGACCGCTCGCGTTTCACCCATACCAGGAAGATCAGCAGCCATCGCTGATTTGGCGCATCTGCCGTATACCAGACATCGGTCGTGCTGTCCGGTGAACATGCCGGGATTAACTCTCCCGTGTGATGGGCAGCACACGATGTAGGTAAAGACCTCATCAAATAGTTTGTGATACCGTTCACTAAACCCGGTGCTAGAGCCGAAGGACCGTAGTGCGTACGGCCCTTCGTCGCGAGGTCCATCTCACCTCCGGGGATACGCTCGTCCACGACGAATCGTTGCTTCCGACTCCCGCCGGAGAAACCCTTCATGCAGTCCAACGACGCCCGAACACTCCTGCTCTGCGCCGTGCCGGCCGCCGTCACCGGCGGTATCGCCGTGGCGGTCAGCGCCGCGCTGGCCGGCGGCAAGGGTGCGATCGGCGCGGTCGTCGGCACGCTGCTGTCGGTCTGCATCATGGCGATGGGTTACTACGTCCTTCAGCGGACCGCGCGACAACTCCCGCACCTGTTCCAGGCCATGGGCCTGATGCTGTACGCGACGCAGTTCCTGTTGGTCGGGATCTTCCTCGCGGTGTTCAAACACACGACGCTGTTCAACACCAAGGCGTTCGGGCTGACCCTGCTTGTTGTGACTTTGGTGTGGATCGCCGCGCAGACGCGCGCCCACCTGAAGGCCAAGATTCTCTACGTGGAACCGGAACCCGACGACGCGAAGAAGTCCGCGCCCGCCGGGTCTCCGTCATGACCGGTAGGGCCGCGATAAACACCGTCACGCTCACCTGCTATCGTCCGGTGCCATCTGAGGCACAGCACGCGAAGGCAGCTGAACTCCCGAGTTTCCCGGGACGGAATCGGCAGTCCATGCGGCTGATGCCCGCTATGCCATTCGGCCTCGCGCCGACCAGCCGCCCCCAAATCCGTAAGACCAGTCCAGTGCCGCTCCGTGGCTGTGCGCCGCGCCGACACAACGAGGTTGCCGTACCTATGCGCCACGCTGAAGGAGCTCGCGGTGAGTGCTGACCAGATGCTCGCCTTCGAGACCGATTGCCACCTCTTCGACGGGTGTGGCTTTCCCGCTCCGGGCCTCCACTCGTTCATGTTCGAACCGCTCTTCACCGTCGGCGGCTATGACGTCAACAAGCCAATGCTGCTGGCGTTGTTGAGCACGGTCGTCATCATCGGGTTCTTCTGGGCGGCTTTCGGCCGGGCCAAGGTGGTGCCGGGCAAGCTCCAGATGATCGGCGAGTCCGGCTACGACTTCGTGCGCAAGAGCATCGTCTACGAGTCCCTCGGCAAGAAGGTGGGCGACAAGTACGTCCCCTTCATGGTCTCGCTGTTCTTCTTCGTCTGGATCATGAACCTGTGGTCGATCATTCCGGTCGCCCAGTTCCCCGTGACGTCGATCATCGCCTTCCCGGCGGGGCTCGCCCTGATCGTCTACGTCCTCTGGATGTATCTGACGTTCAAGAAGCACGGCTTCGTCGGCGGCCTGAAGAACATCACCGGCTACGACAAGTCGCTGGGCCCGATCCTCCCCATGATCGTGTTCCTGGAGTTCTTCTCGAACGTGCTGGTCCGGCCGTTCACCCACGCGGTCCGGCTCTTCGCGAACATGTTCGCCGGCCACCTGCTGATCCTGATGTTCACCATCGCCAGCTGGTACATGCTGAACGGCATCGGTATCGCGTACTCCGGCGTCTCGTTCGTGATGACCATCCTGATGACCGCCTTCGAGCTGTTCATCCAGGCCGTTCAGGCGTACATCTTCGTCCTCCTGGCCTGCACCTACGTGCAGGGCGCGCTCGCCGAGCACCACTGAGCCCCCTGCCCCTCCAGACCAATTGACGTCCGGTGGCCAACCCCCACCGGCCCATGAAAAGAAGGAAGAACCGGCATGTCCGCTCTCCAGACCCTTGCCGCCGAAGGCGTTCACGGCTCCCTCGGCTCCATCGGCTACGGCCTCGCGGCCATCGGCCCCGGCGTCGGCGTCGGCATCATCTTCGGCAACGGCACCTCGGCCCTCGCCCGTCAGCCCGAGGCGGCCGGCCTGATCCGCGCCAACCAGATCATGGGTTTCGCCTTCTGTGAGGCGCTCGCCCTGATCGGCATCGTGCTGCCGTTCGTCTACGGCATCTGATCCAGGCGTACTGACAGCAGTTCTTGACGAAAGGCATTGATGTGAACGCCCTGGTACAGATGGCGGCCGAGGAGGCGGAAAACCCCCTCATCCCGCCGATCCCAGAGCTCGTCATCGGCCTTATCGCCTTTTTCATCGTCTTCGGCTTCCTCGCCAAGAAGCTCCTCCCGAACATCAACAAGGTTCTGGACGAGCGCCGTGAGGCCATCGAGGGCGGCATGGAGAAGGCCGAGGCCGCCGAGGCCGAGGCTCAGCAGGTCCTTGAGGACTACCGGGCCCAGCTCGCCGACGCCCGCCACGAGGCCGCGCGGATGCGCCAGGAGGCGCAGGAACAGGGCGTCGCACTCATCGCCGAGATGAGGACCGAGGGCCAGCGGCAGCGTGAGGAGATCATCGCTGCCGGCCACGCCCAGATCGCCGCCGACCGCAAGGCCGCGGCGGCCTCGCTCCGCCAGGACGTGGGCAAGCTCGCCACCGACCTGGCGAGCAAGCTCGTCGGCGAGTCCCTTGAGGACAACGCCCGGCAGAGCCGCACCATCGACCGCTTCCTCGACGGTCTTGAGGAGAGCGCGACGACGGCCGAGGCCAAGCGATGACGGCTGCGACGGAGATGCACGGCGCGAGCCGTGAGGCACTGGGCACCGCGCGTGAGCGCCTCGACGCGCTGGCGGACAACACGTCCGTCGACGCGGCGAAGCTCGCCGAGGACCTGGCCGGCGTCACCGCGCTGCTCGACCGCGAGGTGTCGCTGCGCCGGGTCCTGACCGACCCGGCGCAGAGCGGCGAGTCCAAGGCGGAGCTGGCGGGCCGGCTGCTCGGCGGCCAGGTGGGCGGCGAGGCCGCCGACCTGGTATCCGGCATGGTCCGTTCCCGCTGGTCGCGCTCGCGCGACCTGGTCGACTCGATCGAGGAGCTGGCGGCCTCCGCCGACCTCATCGCGGCGCAGCGGGCCGGCGCCCTCGACGCCGTCGAGGACGAGATCTTCCGGTTCGGCCGGGTCGTCTCCTCCTCGACCGAGCTGCGGGCCGCGCTCACCGACCGGCTGGCGACCACCGCGGCCAAGGCGGAGCTGCTGCGCAGCCTGCTCGGCGGCCGGGCGCACCAGGTCACCGAGCGGCTCGTAGTCCGCCTTGTCGCCCAGCCGCGAGGCCGTAGCCTGGAGGGAGGGCTCACCGCCCTCTCCAAGCTGGCCGCGGAACGGCGCGACCGCATGGTCGCCGAGGTCCGCTCCGCGGTGCCGCTGAGCGACGGACAGAAGCAGCGCCTGGGCGCCGCACTGGCCAAGCTGTACGGGCGGCAGGTGCACCTCAACCTCGATGTGGACCCCGAGGTCCTCGGCGGGGTGTCGGTGCGCGTGGGCGACGAGATCGTCAACGGGACCATCGCGGACCGCCTCGAAGAGGCGACCCGGCGGATGGCCGGCTGACCGGCCACCACCAACTCAAGAGCAAGACCGCGGCCCGTGTTGGGCCGTAGCGGAAAAACCAGGGGGCCGTGACAGGAGCGGCGCACGCCGCGTGGCCCCCCGGCCCCGCAAGAAACTTCGGGCCCAACAAGGAGAGCAGGGAACCCAGATGGCGGAGCTCACGATCCGGCCGGAGGAGATCCGGGACGCGCTGGAGAACTTTGTCCAGGCGTACAAGCCGGACGCGGCCTCGCGCGAGGAGGTCGGTACGGTCAGCGTTGCCGGCGACGGCATCGCGAAGGTCGAGGGTCTTCCCTCGGCCATGGCGAACGAACTGCTGAAGTTCGAGGACGGCACCCTCGGCCTCGCCCTCAACCTTGAGGAGCGCGAGATCGGTGCGGTCGTCCTCGGCGAGTTCAGCGGCATCGAGGAGGGCCAGCCGGTGCAGCGCACCGGTGAGGTGCTCTCCGTCGCGGTGGGCGAGGGCTACCTCGGCCGCGTCGTCGACCCGCTCGGCAACCCGATCGACGGCCTCGGCGAGATCGAGACGGAAGGCCGCCGCGCCCTGGAGCTCCAGGCGCCCGGCGTCATGGTCCGTAAGTCCGTGCACGAGCCGATGCAGACCGGCCTCAAGGCCGTCGACTCGATGGTGCCGATCGGCCGCGGCCAGCGTCAGCTGATCATCGGCGACCGCCAGACGGGCAAGACCGCCCTGGCCGTCGACACGATCATCAACCAGCGCGACAACTGGCGTTCCGGCGACCCGAAGAAGCAGGTCCGCTGCATCTACGTCGCCGTCGGTCAGAAGGGCTCCACCATCGCGTCCGTGCGCGGCGCGCTGGAGGAGGCCGGCGCCCTGGAGTACACGACGATCGTCGCGGCTCCGGCGTCCGACCCGGCCGGCTTCAAGTACATCGCCCCGTACACCGGCTCGGCCATCGGCCAGCACTGGATGTACCAGGGCAAGCACGTCCTGATCGTCTTCGACGACCTGTCGAAGCAGGCCGACGCCTACCGCGCCGTCTCCCTGCTGCTGCGCCGCCCGCCGGGCCGCGAGGCGTACCCGGGCGACGTCTTCTACTTGCACTCCCGTCTGCTGGAGCGCTGCGCGAAGCTCTCCGACGACATGGGCGCGGGTTCGATGACCGGTCTGCCGATCGTCGAGACGAAGGCCAATGACGTCTCGGCGTTCATCCCGACCAACGTCATCTCCATCACCGACGGCCAGTGCTTCCTGGAGTCCGACCTGTTCAACGCGGGCCAGCGGCCGGCGCTGAACGTCGGTATCTCGGTCTCCCGCGTCGGCGGCTCCGCCCAGCACAAGGCGATGCGCCAGGTCTCGGGCCGACTGCGCGTGGACCTCGCCCAGTACCGCGAGCTGGAGGCGTTCGCCGCCTTCGGTTCCGACCTGGACGCGGCCTCCAAGGCGCAGCTGGAGCGCGGCAAGCGGATGACCGAGCTGCTCAAGCAGGGTCAGTACGCGCCGTACGCGATCGAGGACCAGATCGTCTCCGTCTGGTCGGGCACCACCGGCAGGATGGACGACGTGCCGGTCGAGGACATCCAGCGCTTCGAGCGCGAGCTGCTCGACTACATGGGCCGTGAGCACAAGGGCCTCATGAACAGCATCGTCGAGGGCGCGAAGATGTCCGACGACACCATTCAGGCGCTCGCCGACGCCGTCGCCACCTTCAAGAAGCAGTTCGAGACTTCGAGCGGCGATCTTCTCGGTGACGACGC
>NZ_JBHVHQ010000197.1:0-11521 GCF_042800135.1 Streptomyces sp. NPDC057654
GGGCGGCGTCGCCGCCCACAGCAGCCGCGGCTCCGGCAGCGGCGGCAACGCGAACAAACCCGCCGCCCCCGCACCTCGAACGCAGGACCGCAGCGCCGGCAAGACCCCAGGAGGTGACGGGCATTGACGACTCAGTCGCAGGCCCAGCCGATCGCACCCCGCCGTACCTATCTGATCGGCCGCGCCCGTCCCAACGCCGTCGTCGGCAAGAACCGCGAGACCGGCGAGATCGCACTGATCATCGCGGGCGCCTTCCTCGGCATGGTGGGCGGCCTGGCGATCCAGATCCTGCCGCTGCGCATCGCGGCCCTCTCCGGCTTCCCGATACTGGCGCTCGCCGCCGTCTACGTCCCGTACAAGAACCGCACCTTCTACAAGTGGTTCGAGATCAACCGCTCGTTCAAACGCACCCTGCGCCGCGGCTCCGCCTACCGGTCCGCCGTCACCGAGGCCGGCACCTCCCTCGACGGCCGGGAGGTCGAGGTCGGCCCGCCGCCCGGCGTCGGCCGCATCAACTGGCTGTCCGCGCCCTTCGGCCCCGACGAGATCGCCGTCCTGCTCCACGCCGACCGGCGCACCGTCACCGCCGCCATCGAGATCGAGGGCCCCGGCGTCGGACTGCGCGACAGCGAGGACCAGGAGGCGCTCGTCGACCGGTTCGGGACGCTGCTCAAGCACGTCGCCAACGGGGACGGCTTCGTCACCCGCATCCAGATGCTGGCCCGTACACTCCCCGCCGACCCCGACGCGCACGCCAAGGACGTCGAGCGGCGCGGCTCCGACAAGTCCCCGCAGTGGCTCCAGGACTCCTACGACCAGCTCCAGTCCATGGTGTCCACCTCCTCCGAGCAGCACCGCGCGTACCTCGTCGCCTGCATGCACTTCACCCGCGAACTCGCCGCCGAGGCCAACGCCATGGCGCGCGCCTCCCGGCACGAGGCCGGGAAGCGGCGGCTCGACCGGGACGCCGGGCTGGCCGTGGTCATGGCGCGCGAGCTCACCGACATCTGCGCGCGCCTCGCCGAGGCCGACATCCGGGTCCGCCAGCCGCTCGGCCAGGGCCGGCTCGCCTCGCTCGTGCACTCCATGTACGACCCGGACCACCCCATCGACCACATCCAGGCGATGTCCAAGCGGAACGCCTGGCCCGCCGAGCTCGACGCCATGGAGGCGACGTACCTCCAGGCGAAGACCCGCGAGTCCGCCACCCGCGCGCCCTGGTGCCACTCCACGGCCTGGGTCAAGGAGTGGCCGATGACGCCCGTGGGCGTCAACTTCCTCGCCCCGCTGCTGGTGCACACCCCCGACGTGATCCGCACCGTCGCGGTCTGCATGGATCTGGAGCCCACCGACGTCGCCATCGAGCGGATGCTCACGGAGAAGACCAACGACGACGCCGAGGCATCCCGGCAGGCCAAGATGAACCGCGTCGTGGACCCCCGCGACAGCGCGCACCACGTCCGCGTCGACCAGCGCGGCGAGGACCTGGCCAGCGGCGCCGCCGGCGTCAACCTGGTCGGCTATATCACCGTCTCCTCCCGGTCACCCGAGGCGCTCGCCCGCGACAAGCGGACGATCAGGGCGTCGGCGGGCAAGAGCTATCTCAAGCTGGAGTGGTGCGACCGCGAGCACCACCGGGCCTTCGTCAACACGCTGCCGTTCGCGACCGGCATCCGACGATAGGGGCAAGCCGTGCTCGATCCGCTCGCCGGACTGTCCGAGGCGTTCACCAGCTTCCTCTTCGGAAAGGTGGAGACGACCCGGCTGCCCGTACGGACCTCCACCGGCCAGGCACAAGCCGTCTACCTGCCGACCGCCGCGCCCGGCCTCGGCGACTCGGGCGTGATCATCGGGCGCGAGGTGTACAGCGGCAAGGGGTACATCTACGACCCCTTCCAGCTGTACGGGCAACAGCTCCCCGCCCCGCACTGGCTGGTGCTCGGCGAGTCCGGCAACGGCAAGTCGGCGCTGGAGAAGACCTACGTCCTGCGCCAGCTTCGGTTCCGCGACCGCCAGGTGGTCGTGCTCGACGCGCAGGGCGAGGACGGCGTGGGCGAGTGGAACCTCATCGCCGAGGAGCTGGGGATCACCCCCGTACGGCTCGACCCGATGGCCGCCCTCAGCGGCGGCATCCGCCTCAACCCCCTCGACCCCTCGATCACCACGACGGGCCAGCTGGCGCTGCTCCGTACGATCATCGAGGTCGCCATGGGCCACGGGCTCGACGAGCGCGCCGGCTTCGCGCTCAAGGTCGCGCACTCCCATGTGAACGAGACGATCACGGACCGGCAGCCGGTGCTGGCCGACATCGTCGAGCGGCTGCGCCACCCCGAGGCGGAGTCCGCGGAGGCGATGAACGTCGACATAGACGACGTACGGGCGTGGGGCCTGGACGTCGCGCTGGTCCTGGACCGGCTGGTCGACGGCGACCTGCGCGGCATGTTCGACGGCCCGACGTCGGCCGGCATCGACCTGGACGCCCCGCTGATCGTCTTCGACCTCTCGCACATCGACCGCAACTCCATCGCCATGCCGATCCTGATGGCCATCGTGGGCGTCTGGCTGGAGCACACCTGGATCCGCCCCGACCGCAAGAAGCGGATCTTCCTGGTCGAAGAGGCGTGGCACATCATCAACTCGCCGTTCGTCGCCCAGCTCTTCCAGCGGCTGCTGAAGTTCGGCCGCCGCCTCGGCCTGTCCTTCGTCGCCGTCGTGCACCACCTCTCCGACGTGGTGGACGGCTCGGCGGCGCGCGAGGCCGCCGCGATCCTCAAGATGGCCTCGACCCGCACCGTCTACGCCCAGAAGGCCGACGAGGCGCGGGCCACGGGGCTGGTCCTGGGGCTGCCCCGGTGGGCCGTCGAGATCATCCCGACGCTCACCCCCGGCATCGCGGTCTGGGACGTCAACGGCAACGTACAGGTCGTCAAACACCTGATCACGGAGGCGGAACGGCCGCTCGTCTACACCGACCGGGCCATGACGGAGGACGGCCTGGCGCTGGAACTCGCGGCGGAGGAACGGGCCGCCGCGGCGATAGAGGAGCGGCTGGCGGACGAGGCGTACGGCTCGTCCGAGCCGACGGTGGCGTGAGATGAGCCCGACAGGGCCCATGGGGCCCACTGGCCCCTCGGGACCCTCAGTGTCGAAACAGAGACGCGACGGCCAGCGGGGCATCCCGGACGGCCTGCTGGTCGGCGCGCTGGCGTTCCTGCTGGGGCTGACGGTGCTGGTCTGGACGAGCACCGGGCTCGCGGCCCTCTTCGCCCACGGCTCCTGGCCCGACGGCATCACCTTGACCCGCACCCCGCTGGCCATACGCCGCCTCCTGACCTCCCCGCACGACCTCGCCACCGCCTGGCCGGACGCCCCGCACGACGCCCTCTCCGGATACGGGCTGTTCTGGGGCGTCCTCATCAGCGAGCTGATGCTGCTGACCGTGCTGACGATCTTCGTGATAGGGACGTACGCGCGCTGGAAGGCGGTACGGAGGGAGCGCCGGGCGCAGGCCGTCGCTACGGGCACGGGCGCGGCTCCGGCTGCTACGGGCACGGGCTCGACTCCTGCCGCTACGGGCACGGCGACTCCGTACGAGGCGGCTGCGGCGCCCGGCGGGGCCCCCGTACCCGAGACGTCAACGGCCGTCCCGGACACGCCCGTTCCACAGCAGCACACCCAAGTCACCCCCGCGGTCGAACTCCCCGCACAAGCCCCCGCACAAGCCCCCGCCGCAGACAGCGCCGACAGCGTCCTCCTCCACACCGCGACCGTCCCCGCCCCCCGCGCCGCCGCCCCACCGCCCCGACGCACAGCACCACCGCCCAACCTCCGCTACGGCACCTCCCACGGCGACGCCGCCCTGCTCGCCGTCCTCGAAGCCGCCGGCCCCGTCCTCGTCATCACCAGCGACCCGACGCTGTGGACCGACACCAAGGACTCGCGCGCCAAGCTCGGCCCGACCCACGCCTTCGACCCGAGCCACCTCCTCGACACCCCCGACCGGCTGCGCTGGAACCCCGCCGAGGGCTGCGAGTCCCGCGCGACGGCCGCCGCCCGCGCCGCCGCGCTCCTGGCGCCCGTACGCCCCGCGAGCTCGCTCGACTCCGCGACGGCCGAGGCCGCCGAGACCCTGCTGCGCTGCTGGCTGCACGCCGCCGCCGTGGGCGGCCGGCCCTTCCGGCTCGTCCACCGCTGGGCGCAGGGGAACGGCGCGCACGAGCCCGTACGCATCCTGCGCACCGACGCCAAGGCGGCGACCGGCGCGGCCGGCGAGCTGGAGGCCACGCTCACCGGGCACCCGGACCGCCGCGACCGGGCGCAGGAGCTGGTGGTGCGCGCCCTGGCGGCGCTCTCCTCGATCCATATCCGCGACGCGTGCACCGCACATCGCGCGGATTCGCTCGCGTTGGAGTCATTCATCGCGGAAACGGGCACGCTGTACGTTGTGGGTGAGGCGATTGAGGACCCTCGCACCCACCCGGGTGCGATGCCGCTGCTCACCGCACTCGCCGAGAGCGTGGTCGAGCACGGCCGGAGCGTGGCCGAACGGTCACCCGCCGGTCGGCTCGACCCACCACTCACCTGCGTGCTGGACGACGTCGCGGCCGTCGCCCCGCTGCCCGCCCTGCCGGAGCTGCTCGCGGACGGCGCGGCGAAGGGGCTGGTGACGCTCGCCCTGATGCGCTCCGAGGAGCAGGCCCGCGCCCGGTGGCCCCACCGCACCCTCACGCGGTAGCACTGACAGCACCCCTGATCCGCCTGCTGCCCCCACTGCTTCGCGCGCCGCGGTCCGCCAGAGTCGGAGCATCACCCGGCAATCGGCGAAAGCGGAGCCCATGTCCACCGAAATACCCCACGTTTCAGAACAGTCCGGCGACCGCGCACCGGAGCGTCTCGCGCTGACGCACGCCACCGTGATCGACGGCACCGGCGCCGGGCCCGCCCACGACATGACGGTGCTCGTCGAGGACGGCCGGATCACGACGATCGGCAGGTCGGCCGAGGTCCCGGTGGACGCGGGCGTACGGACCGCGGACCTCACGGGCAAGTACCTGATCCCCGGCCTCGTCGACGCGCACGTCCACAGCCCGGCCCTGGAGGAGATCACCCCGCCGCTCTACCCGCTCGCGGGCGTCACCACCGTCCGCGAGATGTGGGGCGAGCCGCTGCACCACACGTGGCGGCGGAAGATCGACGACGGGGAGCTGCTCGGCCCCCGCTGGGTCATCGGCAGCTCCATGGTCGACGGAACGCCGTCCCTGTGGGCCGACGACGCGGGCTCCGTCATCCTGGCCGGCGACGAGCACGCCGCCCGCCAGGCGGTCCGCCAGGTCAAGGCGGACGGCGCGGACTTCGTGAAGGTCTACTCCCGGCTCTCGCGCGAGGCGTATCTGGCGGTCGCGGACGAGGCGCGCCGCCTGGGCATCCCGTTCACCGGGCACTGCCCCGACGCCGTGCCGGTCGCCGAGGCGAGCAGTGCGGGCCAGCGCAGCATCGAGCACCTGCACGCGCTCCTGCTGTCGACGGCCTCGCGGGAGCAGGAGACGGAGATCCGCCGCGGCCTCGCCGAGGTCCGTCTGGAGCCGGTGCCGAGCAGCCTGGACCGCTACCACCGCTGGTTCGAGCAGATCCACGAGCTGGAAGGCCAGGCCGTACGGTCCTACGACCGCGAGCGCGCACGGTCCCTCTTCCACCGCCTGGCCGCCAACGGCACGCACGTCACCCCGACGCTGACGGTCCATCACATGCTGGAGCGGCCGGGCGAACTGCCCTCGCACGCGCCCGAGTGGACGTACCTGCCGCGCTGGATGACCGCGTCCTGGCCCGACATCCTGGAGTCCCTGATCGGCGGCCGCACGGCCCGCCAGGCCGAGCTGGTCCGGGCGGCCTACGCGCACCGGCTGCGCCTCGTCGGCGAACTGCACCGCTGCGGCGTGCCGATCCTCGCGGGCACGGACACCGGCACGGGGTACGCGGTGCCGGGATTCGCCCTCCACGACGAGCTGAACTTCCTGGTCGAGGCCGGACTGACCCCCATGCAGGCCCTCCAGTCCGCGACCAGCGCCCCGGCCCGCTTCCTGGGCCTCGGCGACCGCACCGGCACCGTCGAACAGGGCCGGGCCGCCGACCTCCTCGTACTCGACGCCGACCCGCTGCACGACATCCGCAACACCCGGAAGATCGACTCCGTGGTCCTGCGCGGCCGGCTCATCGGCGCCGCGAAACGCCGCCGCCTGCTGGCCGCCGTGGAGAAGGCCGCCGCCGACGCCGCGCCGCCCGCCGACGGCACCATGGTCAGCGGCGGTTGCGGCTGCTCGCTCCATCCCCGGACTCGTCCTTGACCCCCGCGAGCGCGGCCGCCGTGATCTTCCCGACGGCCGGGTTCGCCTTCTCGCCCTTCCCGTCGGTGGAGTTGACGGAGTACACGAGGGTGCGGCGCAGATCGCGGGTGGCGGCGATGCCCGCGTTGTACCCGTACCGCGCGCCGGACTTCCCCCACACCTCCGTGCCGTCCGGCAGCTTCGCCAGGGTCAGCCCGCTGGAGTGGACAGCCTCCTCGCCCCCGCTCCCGTACTCCTTCACCTGCGGCACGGTGAACATGAGCTTCAGCTCGCGCTGGGGCACCACCCCGCCGCCGAACAGTGCCTTCATGAAGCGCTCCAGGTCGCCGGCGGTCGAGACGAGGTCCCCGGAGGCCCAAGTGACGGACTGGTTCCAGGCGGTCACGTCCACCAGGCGCGTATCGCCCGACTTGCCGCGCACCGCCTGATAGCCGTGCGTGTGCCGCCCGCGGATCGCCGGATCGTCGCCGGGGCTGTACGTGCCGCGCAGCCCCAGCGGCTCGATGATCCGCTCCCGCACCTGCCGCTCGTACGGACTGCCCGTCGCCTTCTCGATCAGCAGCCCCAGCACGTTGTAATCGATGTTGGAGTAGTCCTGCGCGGTGCCCGGCGCGAACCTCATGTCCTGGCGGACGGCCAGCTCGACCAGCTGCCGGTGCCCCCAGGTCGTGAAGCGGTGCGCCTTCTGCCACCGGAAGTCGGAGGGCAGGTCGGGGCTCGGCAGGCCGCTCGTGTAGTCGAGGAGCTGGGCGACCGTGATGTCCGGATAGCGCGCCGGCAGCAGACCGGGCAGATACCGCTGCACGGTGCCGTCGAGCGCCAGCTTCCCCTCGTGGACCAGTTGGAGGACCACGGCGGCCGTGAACGTCTTGGTGACGCTGCCCACGCGAAACCGCTCGTTCCCCTTGGGCGCGGCGTGCGTCCGCCGGTCGGTCTCGCCCGCCGCGCCGCGCCAGCTGCCGCCCGTGCCGCCGACGCGTACGAGCGCGGCCGTGGAGTCCGCGTCCGGCAGCCCGGCGATCGCGGAGCGCAGCGCGGCGGCGTCCGGGGAGGCGCCGACGGTCCGCGCGGAGGCGGCGGCCGGAGTGGTGAGGGCCAGCCCCAGCGTGGCGATGGCGACGACGATTCTCCTGCGGTGGACACGACTGCGGCTCATACGACGGCTCCCCGATGCGGAACGGCTCCTGCGGACGGGAACCATCCTGTCCACCGCGGCCTCCCGGCGGATCGCCGGAGCGAGGGAACTCTCCGGCCGCCGGAGCCCCTCCCCGGAGGGAGTTACGCCCGGTAGCCCTCCCCCACAGTGATCAACCCCGTCTCATACGCACAGATCACGGCCTGCGCGCGGTCCCGCAGCCCCAGCTTCGTCAGCACATTGCTCACATGCGTCTTCACCGTATGCCCGCTCACCACCAGCTCCGCCGCCAGCTCCGCATTGGTCAGCCCCCGGCCGAGGAGCGCGAGCGTCTCCCGCTCCCGGGACGTCAGCACGTCCAGCAGCCGGCCGGCCTCCGGGCCGGGGCGCGGGCCGCGGGCCGCGCAGTCCGCGACGAGCCGCCGGGCGACCGACGGCGCGAGCAGCGAGTCGCCCGCGACGGCGACCCGGACCGCGTGCACGAGATCGGCCCGGCGCACATCTTTCAGCAGGAAGCCGCTCGCGCCCGCGCGCAGCCCCTCGTAGACGTACTCGTCCTCGTCGAACGTGGTCAGCATGACCGCCTTGCACCGCGTCCGGGCGCACACCGCGCGCGCCGCCTCGATGCCGTCCATGCGCGGCATCCGGACGTCCAGCAGCACCACATCGGCATCGTGCCGCCGCACCGCCGCGACCGCCTCGACGCCGTCCCCGGCCTCCGCGACGACCTCGATGTCCGGCTGCGCGGCCAGGATCATGGCGAAGCCGCCGCGCACCAGCTCCTGGTCGTCGGCCACCACCACGCGGATCGTCATCGCCCCACCCCCATGGGGGAGGAGATCACGAGGGGGATGCCGACGGCAACGACGAAGCCGCGCCCGTCCGGCGCGGGTCCGGCGCTCGCCTCGCCGCCATGGGCCGCGGCCCGCTCGCGGATGCCGATCAGGCCCTGACCCGTACGCTCGGAAGCACCCCCGAGAGGCCGGGGGCCGCCCGTCCCGTCGTCGGCCACCGTGATCGTGAGCCGGTCCGCCGTCCAGTCCAGCCGTACGGTCGCGGCGGCGGCGTCCGCGTGCTTCAGCACGTTCGTCAGCGCCTCCTGCACCACGCGGTACGCCGTCACCTGCACATCGGCCGCCGGGCTCGCGGCCTCGCCGGCCGTCTCCAGCGCCACCTCCAGCCCCGTGCGGCGCACCTGCTCCACCAGCCCCGGCAGGTCGGCGAGGGACGGCTGCGGGGCGCGCCCCTCAGGAGCCGCCTCGTCCTTGAGGACGCCGAGCATCCTGCGCAGCTGCGTCATCGCGTCCCGTCCCGCGTCCGCGATGGCGTCGAAGGCCGCCTCCGCCCGGTCCGGGTCCGCCCGTACGGCCAGCGGCCCGGCCTCCGCCTGCACCACCATCACGCTGACGGCGTGCGCCAGCACGTCGTGCATCTCCCGCGCGATACGGGCCCGTTCCCGCTCCGCCGCCCGCTCGGCCGCCGCCCGGGCCCGCTGCTCCACGGCAGCCGTGTACGCCTGCCGGGTCCGGGTCAGCGCCCCCAGCGCGTACGCCGCCGCGAACACGAAGAAGGCGAAGAGGTACTCGCGGGCCGTGTTGGTGTGCAGCGCCGTCCCGACCGTGACCAGCGGCAGGCTCAGCAGCAGCGTCGCCCCGCGCTGCCGCCGCCCCGCCTCGGCGGCAATGGTGAAGATCGCGACGAGAGGGCTGTACGGGAGCGGCTGGCCGGGCCCGTCGAGCGGTACGTACGCGAACTCGGCCAGCACGATGGCCACCAGCACCGTGAAGGGCGCGCGCCCGCGCCACAGCAGCGGCAGCACGGAGAGCGTCGTCATCCCGTACGCCGCCCAGGTGGCCGGCGGGACGTCGGCGGCTCGGGGCACCACGAACGGGATCGTGACCGCCGCCTGCACGATCGCCGTGATCACGGCGTCCACGGCCCACGATCCGGCCCAGCGCCGCGCCCGCCCCGGCGCTGGGGGCAGCGGCGCGCCGCTCACGCCTCCGGCCGCGGCAGCGCCATCTCGTACTCCCGCTCACCGGGACGGCCCGGCATGTCCGGGGTGTTCCCGGTCGGCTCGAAGCCGAGCTTGCGGTAGAAGGCCAGCGCCCGGTGGTTCTGCTGGTGGACGTGGAGGCGTACGCGCTCCACGCGCGGGTCCGCGAGGGACCAGGACCACTCGACCCCCGCCCGTACCAGTTCCTGCGCGAGACCGCCTCCCCGGTGCTCGGGGCGTACGTACACGCCGAGGAGCTGCGTCTGCGGGGCGGTCGGGGCCCCGCCGAAGATGTGCTCCGCGTCCGGGCCGTCCGGCCTCTCGACCTGGGCGGTCACGGTCCCCGCCCACTCCCCGGCCGGGCTCTCGGCGACGAAGGCGAGCGACGTTTCGCCCGTGGCGGTCTCGCGGGTGCGCTCCTGCCAGTAGCCGTCGGGGCGGGCGTGCGCCTCGGCGAGGGTGGTGACGAAGGCGACGGAAGCGGCGGGATCGGCGAGGGCGGCCAGCCGGAGGGCCTTGCTCTCGGCCCACTCGTCGGGGCGTATGGGTCTGATGGTGTACTCCATCAACAGATGATCGCCCGGCCCGCCTCCCCGGTAAAGCCGGTTCCGCCCGCCCCTCGCTCCCCCGCACGCCCCTCTTACGCGCCCAGGCCCCCTTGCCCGCTCCCCCGCCGCCCCCATAGCCTCCGGCCGCCCGGCGGGAACCGCCCCGCCGCCCCGCCGCCACCAGTCACCCGAAGGGACGCGCGTGCCGGACCGACCGACCGCCGCCATGGCCATGGGCGCCGACGAGGCCGAGGCCGTACTCCCCCCGGAGCTCCGCGCCCGCCTCGCCCGCCTCACCGAACTGCACCCCGAACCGCTCACCGGACCGCTGGACGGCCCGGCCGCCCGTACGGTCCTGGCCCGCACCGACCTCCTCGTCACCGGCTGGGGCTGCCCCGCCCTCACCGCGGACGTCCTCGCGCACGCGCCCCGGCTACAGGCCGTGCTGCACGCCGCCGGTTCGGTCAAGGACCTGGTCGGCGACGCGCTCTGGGACCGCGGCATCGTCGTGTCGTCGGCGGCCGACGCCAACGCCGGGCCGGTCGCCGACTTCACCCTCGCCGCCGTCGTCCTCGCCGCGAAGAAGGCCCTGCCGACGGCCGCCGCCTACCCCGCCGGCTGGCCCGCGTTCCGCGACCGCCAAGGCGCCGACGCCCGCACCATCGGCGTCATCGGCGCCTCCCGCGTCGGCCGCCTCGTCCTCGCCCGGCTCCGCGACTCCGGCCGCGGCCACCGGCTCCTGCTGCACGACCCGTACGTACGCGAGGACGACGCCGCGCGGCTCGGCGCGGAACCGGTCGGCCTGGACGAGCTCTGCCGCGCCTCCTCCATCGTCACCGTCCACGCCCCCGAACTCCCGGAGACCGTGCGCATGCTGGACGCTCGACGGCTCGCCCTCATCCCCGACGGCGGTACGGTCGTCAATACCGCGCGCGGCGCCCTCGTCGACACGGACGCGCTCACCCGCGAGTGCGTCGCCGGCCGCCTCGACGCGTTCCTCGACGTCACCGACCCCGAGCCGCTCCCCGCCGGCCACCCGCTGCTCGCCCTCCCCCATGTGCTGGTCACCCCGCACATCGCCGGGGCCCAGGGCAGCGAGGCCCGCCGCCTCGGCGCGTACGCCGTCGAGGAGGCCGCCCGCCATCTGCGCGGCGAACCGCTCCTCGGCCGCGTCACCGCCGCGGACCTCCCGCGCCTGGCATGACGGCCCGTCGGCTCGTCGCCGGCTTACCGGCCCGCCGCCTCGTTCGGCCCAGCAAAAGGCGGCATGACGACCCGTCACCGGCAAACCTTGTCTGGTCGGCCGGTTGCCGAGGTGTCACCGGGGCGCGAGCGAAAGGCATTCCATGACCGAGCAGCGCGCGAGCGGACGGTCCCGCTCGGCAAGAGCGGCCTCGGGGCTGCTGATGTCCTTGGGACTGCTGACCGCGATCGGCTTGGCGTCCGGCCATGACGCGCGGGCCGCCCCCGCCACCATCCCCGTGCCCGATCCCGCCTCCGC
>NZ_JBHVHQ010000198.1:0-11488 GCF_042800135.1 Streptomyces sp. NPDC057654
CTTTCCCGCACCATGTTTCCCCGGTACCCCCCGCCGGGCCGGGTGGCCCTCGGCTCTGTTTCACGACGTTTCACGTGAAACAGAGCCGCCCGCGCTCTCAGCTCCGCGTCGCCCACCATTCCTTGAGCGCCGCGACCGCCGCATCGTGCTCCATCGGCCCGTTCTCCAGACGGAGCTCCAACAGATGCTTGTACGCGCAGCCGATCTGGGGGCCCGGTCCCACACCGAGGATCTCCATGATCTCGTTGCCGTCCAGATCCGGCCGGATCGCGTCCAGCTCCTCCTGCTCCTGTAGCTTCGCGATGCGCTCCTCAAGCCCGTCGTACGCGCGCGACAGCGCATTCGCCTTCCGCTTGTTGCGCGTCGTGCAGTCGGAGCGCGTCAGCTTGTGCAGCCGGCTCAGCATCGGGCCCGCGTCCCGTACGTACCTGCGCACCGCCGAGTCGGTCCACTCGCCCGTGCCGTAGCCGTGGAAGCGCAGATGCAGCTCCACCAGCTTCGTGACGTCCCGAACCAGGTCGTTGGAGTACTTGAGCTTCGTCATCCGCGACTTGGTCAGCTTCGCCCCCACCACCTCGTGGTGGTGGAAGGAGACCCGGCCGTCCTTCTCGAACCGCCGCGTCTTCGGCTTCCCGATGTCGTGCAGCAGAGCCGCGAGCCGCAGCACCAGATCCGGCCCGTCCTCTTCGAGGTCGATGGCCTGCTCCAGCACGGTCAGGGAGTGCTCGTACACATCCTTGTGCCGGTGGTGCTCATCGCTCTCCAGCCGCAGCGCCGGCAGCTCCGGAATCACGCGGTCGGCGAGCCCCGTGTCGACGAGGAGCTTGAGGCCCTTGCGCGGCTCGGGGGAGAGCAGCAGCTTGTTGAACTCGTCCCGGACCCGCTCCGCGGAGACGATGTCGATCCGGCCGGCCATCTCCGTCATCGCCGTGACGACCTCGGGCGCCACCTCGAAGTCGAGCTGCGCGGCGAACCGCGCTGCCCGCATCATGCGCAGCGGGTCGTCGGAGAAGGACTCCTGCGGCGTGCCGGGCGTCCGCAGCACGCGCGCGGCGAGGTCCTCCAGCCCGTTGTGCGGGTCGATGAACTCCTTCTGCGGGAGTGCCACCGCCATCGCGTTCACGGTGAAGTCCCGGCGGACGAGATCCTGCTCGATGGAGTCGCCGTAGGAGACCTCGGGCTTGCGGGAGGTGCGGTCGTAGGCCTCCGACCGATAAGTCGTGACCTCGATCTGGAAGACCTGATTGTCGCTTCCGCCCCGCTTGTTGCAGCCGACCGTGCCGAAGGCGATCCCGACCTCCCACACCGAGTCCGCCCAGGGCCGGACGATCTTCAGCACGTCGTCGGGGCGGGCGTCCGTCGTGAAGTCCAGGTCGTTGCCGAGCCGTCCCAGCAGCGCGTCCCGGACCGATCCTCCGACCAGGGCAAGGGTGAACCCGGCCTCCTGAAAGCGTCGGGCAAGATCATCGGCTACGGGCGACACCCGCAAGAGCTCACTCACGGCACGGCGCTGCACCTGGCTGAGCTCATTGGTCGACTGCGGGTGGTGGCTGTCATTGTTGGCGTTCGGCACAACAGAAGAGGGTACGTGGCCGCACGGCCCGGAGCTTCCCCAATAAAAGGGACACCGACCGGCGTAACGATCTTGTGGAGCAGTCCGCAGCACTTCGCCCCGGCAGGGCTCGTTACCATTCGTGGACGCACATCCGACGACCACTGACGACGACTAGGGACGGGCGAGCGCGTGGCCGATGCGGCAGAGTTCCAGGAGACTACTTCGACTCCTGCCCGTCGGAGGCCCCGACGAACCGCGACACTGCTCATCGGAATCCTCCTGTTCGTAGCCCTGCTACAGCTGCCCTCCGCACCCGCCGCCCACGCGGCCGCCACCGGATCCCGCACCGTCTCCGTCTCGATCGACTCCCTGACCCCCACCACGCCGACGAAGAGCGACACCCTGACCGTCACCGGAACCGTCACCAACGACGGAAAGTCCACGGTCTCCGGGGCCCAGGTCGCCCTGCGGGTCGGCCCCCAGATCAGCGGCCGCAGCGCCCTCGACGACGTCGCCAAGCGCACCGGGTACTCGCTCGGCGCCGACGGCACCGAGATCGGCGGCAAGTACGCGAAGAAGATCGCCAAGCTGCCGGCCGGCATCAGCCGCGACTTCAGCATCAAGATCCCGGCAAAGGATCTGAATCTCGGCTCGGACGGCATCTACCAGCTCGGCGTCGCCCTCACCGGCCACACCTCCAGCCAGTCGTACGACCAGGTGCTGGGCATCAAGCGGACGCTCCTGCCCTGGCAGCCCTCCGCCGTCAGCGGCAAGAAGACCAAGCTCACCGTCATGTGGCCGCTCGTCTCCACGACCCACCTCACCGCCCGCTCGGCGTCCGACCCCCAGCAGATGCCGGTCTTCCGCAACGACGACCTCGCTGCCGAGATCGCACCGGGCGGACGGCTGCAACAACTCGTCTCCCTCGGCAAGAACCTCCCCGTCACCTGGGTCATCGACCCCGACCTGCTCGCCTCCGTCGAGGCCATGACGAAGAACTACACGGTCGAGCAGCCCGACGGGACGACCGCGCCGGGCAAGGGCCAGGCCGTCGCCAAGCAGTGGCTCCACGACCTCCAGGACGCGGTCCCCGGGGACCAGGTGATGGCGCTGCCCTTCGCCGACCCCGACCTCGCCTCGCTCGCCCACCGCGGCAAGGACGTCACCGGCTCGCTCAGCCACCTCCAGTCGGCCACCGAGCTCGCCGCGACCACCGTCGACACGATCATCGGCGTGAAGCCGCGCACCGACTTCGCCTGGCCCGTGGACGGCGCGATCGACTCCTCCATCGTCGACGTCGCCACCTCCGCCGGCGCCCACAACGTCATCACCCGCAGCGACAGCCTCCGCGACAGCGACCTCCCCTACGCCCCGACCGCGGCCCGGAAAATCGGCAGCGGCAACACGGCGATCGTCTCCGACGCCCGGCTCTCGACCGCCTTCGAGGGCGACATGGCGAAGGCCGGAAACGCCACGCTCGCCGTGCAGCAGTTCCTCGCCCAGACCCTGATGGTCACCATGCAGGAACCGCAGAACCAGCGCAGCGTCGTCGTGGCCCCTCAGCGCACCCCCACCGCCAGCCAGGCCCAGGCCATGGCCGCGGCTCTCGGCGCGCTGTCGGACAACCGCTGGACCCAGTCGGTGGACCTGGGCGACGCCGCCAAGGCCAAGCCCGACCCGGACGCCAACCAGCGCATCCCCTCAAGCGGCTCGTACAGCGGTTCCCTGCGCAAGCAGGAACTGCCGAACAGCGCCTTCCAGGACATAAAGAAGACCCAGACCACCCTGGACGGCTTCAAGGTCATCCTCACCGCCAAGGACCGCGTGGTCACCCCGTTCGGCAACGCGATCATGCGGGAGATGTCCACCTCGTGGCGGGGCGACCACCAGGCCGCCGAGAACTTCCGGGGCTCCGCCGAGCAGTATCTGAACAATCTGCGGGGGCAGGTCCACCTCATCCAGAAATCGGACGCCACCCTCTCCGGACGCAGCGCCACGGTCCCCGTAACCGTGAAGAACGGCCTGCTCCAAGGCGTCGACGGCCTCCGGCTCGTCCTCACCTCCCAGCAGCCGAACCGCCTCGACGTCGGCGACTCGAAACCCATCACGCTCGAAGGCGGGCACAGCCAGTCCGTAAAATTCGAGACCCGCGCCAACGCGAACGGTCCCGTTAAGGTGACAGCGCAGCTCCTCACCGAAGACGGGCAGCCGTACGGCGGCCCGATGTACTTCACCGTGCAGGTCACCTCCATCACCCCGATGGTGCTGCTGGTCATCGCCGTCGGCGTGCTCCTCCTCGTCCTGGCAGGACTCCGGATCTACCTGAAGCGCAAGCGGCGCGCCCGCGACGCGGCGGACGGAGACCAGCACGACGGCGACGAGGACAACGGCGCGGACGCCGAGGAACCCGAGCAGCCGGGTGACCCGGCGCCGGACACCGGATCACAAAGCACTGACCCATCCGGATCGGGTGAGAAAGTGGACCGTTGAGGAGCAGCAGGGCCGGTCGGCCGCGGACGATGAGGTGGGGTAGCGATGAACGCGCCGTACGACGGTGACCGCGGCCGAGGGCAAGGCGGCGATCCGGAACACCAGTACCCGCCGACGCCCCCGCCTGCCCCGGACCCGTACCTCCAGGACGCCTACACCGCGAACCCGTACCCCGCGCAGGACCCCGCCGCGCAGGACCCGGTGACCGAGGCGCTCTACGACCGCGCCGCACACCCCCCGCCGCCCGGTTCCTACCAGCAACAGCAGCCGCTCTACCAGCAGCCTGCCGCTCCCCAGTACGACGCCCCCGACCCGAGCCTGTGGGCGCCCGCCCCGCCGCCCCGGCCCGAGACCCCGTCCCGCCACCTGCCCTACGGCGACGACGCCACCCAGCAGTTCGTCGGCGTCGACGACCGCTCCGGCCAGGCCGCCGAGGAGCGCCCCCAGCAGGACGCCTTCGCCCACCTCTTCCGCGACCAGCAGCCGTACGAACCGCGGCCGCAGCAACAGCAGCAGCCGTACGAACCGCAACAGCAGCAGCCGTACCAGCCGGCCTACCAGTACCCGCCGGAGCAGCCGCACGACCCGCGGTACCCCGACCCGCGGCACCAGAACCCGCCGCACCACGCCCCCCGGCACCAGGCCCCGCCCGTGCCCCCGCCGACCGGACCGACGCCGGACCCGGCGCTGGACACCGCGCCCTCACCAGTGCCGCAACAGGTGCCACAAGCCCCGCAGGCCACGGAGACGCCGCAGACCCCGGAGACCCCGGCCAAGGCCTCCTCCGGCGGCGGCAAGGTCGGCAGCATCATGAAGTCCAGCGCCGTCATGGCCGCCGGCACCCTCGTCTCCCGGCTGACCGGCTTCGTCCGCCAGCTGGTGATCACCGCGGCGCTCGGCGCGGCGCTCCTCGGCGACACCTACGCCATCGCCATGACCCTGCCGACGATGATCTACATCCTCACCATCGGCGGCGGGCTCAACTCCGTCTTCGTCCCGCAGCTCGTACGCGCGATGAAGGAGGACGACGACGGCGGAGAGGCATACGCCAACCGCCTCCTGACCCTCGTCATGGTCATCCTCGGCGCCCTCGTCGTCATCTGCGTCTTCGCGGCGCCGCTGCTGATCCGCATGATGTCCGTGAAGATCGCCGACGACCCGGCGGCCAACGGCGTGGCGGTCACCTTCGCCCGCTACTGCCTGCCCACCATCTTCTTCATGGGCGTCCACGTCGTCATGGGCCAGATCCTCAACGCACGCGGTCGATTCGGCGCCATGATGTGGACCCCCGTCCTCAACAACGTCGTCGTCATCTTCACCTTCGGGATGTTCATCTGGGTGTACGGCACCCACAGCAGCTCCCACCTGACCGAATCGACGATCACGCCGGAGGGCCTGCGTCTCCTCGGCATCGGCACGCTCCTCGGACTCACCGTCCAGTCCCTGGCGATGCTCCCCTACCTGCGGGACGCCGGCTTCAAGTTCCGCCCGCGCTTCGACTGGCGCGGCCACGGCCTCGGCAAGGCCGCCAAGCTCGCCAAGTGGACGTTCCTCTTCGTCCTCGCCAACCAGGCCGGGCTCCTCGTCGTCACCCAGCTCGCCACCTGGGCGGGCGACGACGCCGCCAAGGCCGGCTTCCCCGGCACCGGCATCCTCGGCTACAACAACGCCCTGCTCATCTGGCAGATGCCGCAGGCCATCATCACGGTCTCCGTCATGGCGGCCCTGCTGCCCCGCATCTCCCGCTCCGCCCAAGACGGCGACCCCGGCGCCGTCCGCGACGACATCTCGCAGGGCCTGCGCACCTCCGCTGTGGCCATCGTGCCGATCTCCTTCGGCTTCCTCGCCCTCGGCGTCCCGATGTGCAGCCTGATGTTCTCCTCGTCCGGTGCGGACGGCGCCCGGTCCATGGGATTCATCCTCATGGCCTTCGGACTCGGCCTCATCCCGTTCTCCGTGCAGTACGTCGTCCTCCGCGGCTTCTACGCCTACGAGGACACCCGCACGCCCTTCTACAACACGGTGATCGTCGCAGCGTCCAACGCGGCGGCTTCGGGCATCTGCTTCCTCATCCTCCCCTCCCGCTGGGCCGTCGTCGGCATGGCCGCCTCCTACGGCCTGGCCTACGCCATCGGCGTCGGGGTCGCCTGGAACCGCCTGCGCAACCGGCTGGGCGGCGACCTGGACGGAGCCCACGTCATCCGTACGTACGCACGCCTGGCAGGCGCCAGCATCCCCGCCGCCCTCCTCGCGGGCGGCGCCGGATACGGAATCACTCAGACGCTGGGCAGCGGCGCCCTCGGATCACTCGTAGCCTTGCTGGGCGGCGGAATCGTACTCATCGTCGTCTTCTACGCCGCCGCGAAGCGGATGCGCATCCAAGAACTCACCGCGATGGTCGGCATGGTCCGCGGCCGACTGGGCCGATGACCCGAACACAACCATCACCCACTACCGCGTGTCGTGCATAGCACCGGACTGTGGGCACAATTGTCCTGGCTGTGGAGAGCGTGCAACGGATGGGGAGGCAGGAACGACGGTGGCTGAACGGAGCACGGCTGCCGTCGACGTGACCGAAGACAGCGGCGAAAAGTCGCTGACCGCCAAGGCGGACAAGGTCACGGCCGACGGGGCGAAGGCCAAGAACAAGGCCGACGCGCACAAAGACACAGAGCGCGCAGAGAACAAGGACGCCGCGCCCGAAGCACAATCCCCCGAGCTGCACAGCGGCCACAAACTCGCCAGACGCTACCGCCTGGAGGAGTGCGTCACCCGTCTGGACGGATTCAGCAGCTGGCGTGCGGTGGACGAGAAACTGCGCCGCGCCGTCGGCGTCCACCTGCTGCCCGCAGACCATCCGAGAGCCCGTCCGGTTCTTGCCGCCGCCCGCTCGGCCGCCCTCCTCGGCGACCCGCGCTTCGTCCAGGTCCTCGACGCCGTCGAGGAGAACGACCTCGTCTACGTCGTCCACGAATGGCTGCCGGACGCCACCGAGCTCACCACCCTGCTGGCCACTCGGCCCCTGGAACCGCACGACGCCTACCAGCTCGTCAGCCAGGTCTCCCAGGCCATGACCGCCGCCCACCGCGAGGGCCTGGCGCACCTGCGCCTGCACCCCGGCTCCGTGCTGCGCACCGAGTCCGGCCAGTACCGCATCCGCGGCCTCGCGGTCATGGCCGCCCTGCGCGGCATCACCTCCGAAGACACCCAGCGCACGGACACCGAAGCGATCGGCGCGCTCCTCTACGCCGCTCTCACCCAGCGCTGGCCCTACGAGAACGACGCCCACGGCCTCTCCGGGCTCCCCAAGGGCGTCGGCCTCATCGCCCCCGACCAGGTCCGCGCGGGCATCCACCGCGGCCTGTCCGACCTCACGATGCGCGCCCTCGTCAACGACGGCGCCACCGCCTCGCGCCAGGAACAGCCCTGCACCACCCCGGAGGAGCTCGCCAAGGCGGTCGCCGCGATGCCCCGCGTCCGGCCGCCGGAGCCCAGCTTCACCGCCCCTCCGTCGTACCAGCGGACCACCTACCAGCAGGGTGCCTACGGCCAGCCGCCCCGGCCCGGCTATCCCTCGGCGCGCCCCGCACCGACGCCCCCGCCCCCGCCCCCGCCGCTCCAGGGTCGCACCGGCAAGACCCTCAAGTGGGCCGTCTCGGCGCTGCTCATCGCGGCGTTGGGCCTGGGCAGCTGGCAGCTCGCCGACACGCTCCTCAAGGACGAACACGACCACGACAACCCTCCGACCTCCCAGTCGGGGCACAACAAAAACGACAAGAAGCCCGTGGTCAAACCGCTAACCATCAGCGGTGCCACGGAGTTCTCGCCGTTGGATGGCCCCACGGGCAAGAACCCCCAGAACGCCGTCGACGGAGACCCCGGCACGGCCTGGATCACGGGGCAATTCTTCGGGTGGGCGGAGTTCGGCAACCGTCCGAATCGCAAGGACGGCAGCGGCATCGTCGTGGATCTCGGGAGCGTAAAGAACGTCTCCGATGTTCACGTCGACATGTACCGTCCGGGCCAGACATCAGAGATCCTGGCGGCTGACCCGTCCGCGTCGAGCAGCCCCAGCGCGCTCTCCGGCTTCTCACAGCGCGTCAGCAAGTCGGAGAAGGCAGGCTCCTCGCTGGACGTGACGCTCAAGAAGCCGGTCCGCACCCGATACCTGCTGATCCACGTCACCGAGCTCCCGCCCGACGGGACGGGTTCGGGGACCCAGACGGGTTACCGCGGCGGGATCGCGGAGATCAAAGTGAAGGGCAGCTGACCGAAGCGGTCGGCACCAAGGGGAGGGGCTCGACGTTGGACGACGTCAGACGCGACGCCACAAGCGACGCCGAGCTCCTCGCCCTGCACATCAAGGGCGATCCCGACGCCTTCGGAGAGATCGTCAGACGCCATCGCGACAGACTCTGGGCGGTGGCCCTGCGCACCCTGGGAGACCGGGAAGAGGCAGCAGACGCCGTCCAGGACGCCCTGGTCTCCGCCTACCGGGCCGCGCATAGCTTCCGCGGCCAGTCAGCCGTCACGACATGGCTGCATCGCATCACCGTCAACGCCTGCCTCGACCGGGCCCGCAAGGCTGCCTCTCGCCGCACCTCGCCGGTGGCCGACACCGAGCGGCTGGAGCAGCTGCTGGAGCCCGAGGAGTCGGCCGCCGTTCCCGCGGAGCGCAGCGACCTCCACCGCGAACTCCTCGGGGCGCTCGCCACTCTGCCCCCCGATCAGCGCGCCGCCCTCGTCCTCGTCGACATGCAGGGATACCCCGTGGCTGAGGCCGCCGAAGTGCTGAACGTGCCGGTCGGCACGGTGAAAAGCCGGTGCGCGCGGGGACGCGCACGGCTGCTTCCCATGGTCACCCATCTGCACCCGAGTAGCAGGGATAGCGCGCCCCCGGGCGGGGGAAGGAACCGGACGCAGGGGACAGCCGTCCCACCACCGGCAGGGCCGAACGATGCTGATCCCGTGAAGGGCGGAGGTGGGCGAGCGTGACATCCACGACCGACACGGACGGGCACCCGGAGGTCGCTGAGATCTCCGCGCTCAGCGAAGGAATCCTGCCACCGGACCGCACGGCCGACGTACGGCAGCACCTCGCGGACTGCGAACTGTGCGAGGACGTCCGGGCCTCCCTGGACGAAATCCGCAGCCTGCTCGGCACCCTGCCCGGCCCCGCGCGTATGCCAGATGACGTCGCCGGCCGCATCGACGCGGCGCTCGCCGCCGAAGCGCTCCTCGACGCCACGGCTCCCGCCGAGAGCCTCGCCGTTTCACGTGAAACCACGTCGGCTCGTGAAACCGCGCCTTCCGCCTCGTCGGCTGCCGATCATGTTTCACGTGAAACAGCGCACGCTCCCTCGGTGGCCACTGGCCGTCCCGCCGGTCACTCCCGGGGAGCGACCGGCCCGGGGCGGCAGGGTCAGAAGGCCGGTGCCGACCGGCGCACGAGCAGGCGTCGCTGGCCGAAGGCGCTTCTCGGCACCGCGTGCGCCGCGGCCGTCCTCACCGTGGGCGGTCTCCTCATTCAGTCGGGGCTCAGCGATGACACGAGCGGCCAGGCCCATAACTCGGTGACGAAGGACCAGGACGGCGGCTCCAGTCTCTCCTCCGCCACTCTTGAGTCGCACGTACAGGCTCTGCTAGCGGCCCGGAAGCCTGCCGAATCCCGCAGCATGAGCGCTCAGAGCTCGCCCCAGACCACGATGCAGGACAACGGCACCACCGCGCCGTCCTGCGTACGGGAGGGGACCGGCCGCTCCGACGTGCCGCTCGCGGCACACCAGGAGACTTACGAGGGCAAGGACGTCTATCTCATCCTTCTGCCTCACGAGGGCGACGATCAGCGCGTCGACGCCTACATCGTCGCGTCCTCCTGTACCGGTGCCTCCTCCCCGACGCCGGGAGAGGTCCTGCTGAACCGCACATATGCTCGCGACTGAGCACACCATCGTGCGCTGTCGTCTCCGGGGAATGCTCGCGCCGTAGTATCCGTTGGGTGGGGTGAGACCCAACAGGGCCCCAGACAGCAGTCGGCAGAGACAAGGAAGACACCCGTGAGCGACGTCCGCAACGTGATCATCATCGGCTCCGGGCCTGCGGGCTATACGGCCGCGCTCTACACCGCCCGCGCCTCTCTGAAGCCGCTGGTCTTCGAGGGCGCCGTGACCGCCGGTGGTGCGCTGATGAACACCACCGACGTGGAGAACTTCCCCGGCTTCCGCGACGGGATCATGGGCCCGGACCTCATGGACAACATGCGTGCCCAGGCCGAACGGTTCGGTGCCGAGCTGGTCCCCGACGACGTGATCGCCGTCGACCTCAGCGATGAGATCAAGACGGTCACCGACTCCGCGGGCACCGTGCACCGTGCCAAGGCCGTCATCGTCACCACCGGCTCCCAGCACCGCAAGCTGGGCCTGCCCCGTGAGGACGAGCTGTCCGGCCGCGGCGTCTCCTGGTGCGCCACCTGCGACGGGTTCTTCTTCAAGGACCAGGACATCGCCGTGATCGGCGGCGGCGACACCGCGATGGAGGAGGCGACCTTCCTCTCCCGCTTCGCCAAGTCCGTCACCATCGTGCACCGTCGTGACACGCTGCGCGCCAGCAAGGCCATGCAGGAGCGCGCCTTCGCCGACCCGAAGATCAAGTTCGTCTGGGACAGCGAGGTCGCCGAGATCCATGGTGAGAACAAGCTCTCTCACTTGACTCTGCGCAACCTGAAGTCCGGCGAGACCTCCGAGCTCCCTGTGACCGGCCTGTTCATCGCCATCGGCCACGACCCGCGCACGGAGCTCTTCAAGGGCCAGCTCAAGCTGGACGACGAGGGGTACCTCATGGTGGACGCGCCGTCCACGCACACGAACCTCACCGGCGTCTTCGCCGCGGGCGACGTTGTGGACCACACGTACCGCCAGGCCATCACCGCCGCCGGCACCGGCTGCTCCGCGGCGCTGGACGCCGAGCGCCACCTCGCCGCCCTGAGCGACAGTGAGAGCGTGCCGGAGCCCGAGAAGACCGCCTGACCCCGTCCAGCCCCCAGACCCCACTGCCTCATCATCTAAGGAGATCGCCATGGCCGGCGCCCTCAAGTCCGTAACCGACGCCACCTTCGAAGAGGACGTCCTGAAGAACGACAAGCCCGTGCTCGTCGACTTCTGGGCAGCCTGGTGCGGCCCGTGCCGCCAGATCGCCCCCTCCCTTGAGGCGATCGCGGCCGAGCACGGCGACAAGATCGAGATCGTCAAGCTGAACATCGACGAGAACCCGGGCACGGCCGCCAAGTACGGCGTTATGTCGATCCCGACCCTGAACGTCTACCAGGGCGGCGAGGTCGCCAAGACCATCGTCGGCGCCAAGCCGAAGGCCGCGATCGAGCGCGACCTGTCCGAGTTCATCGCCTGATACAACCTCGCTGTTTCACGTGAAACAGAAGCACATGCG
>NZ_JBHVHQ010000199.1:0-11482 GCF_042800135.1 Streptomyces sp. NPDC057654
CGCGACGACGACGGCCGCACGATGCCCCGCGACTCCAATTGCGCGAGGGCCGCTCGCAACGTCACGCGCGACACGGCGTACCGGTCGACCAGAGCCCGCTCGGAGGGCAGCCGGTCACCGGGGCGGGCGGCAGCGGCGCGCAGGTCGTCGAGCAACTGCTTGGCGGTGCGCTCGTACAACGGGAGGGCGTCGTCACCGAACAGACCTCTGGGCATCGACGTTCGCGCATCTGTCATACCAGAAGCGTACCAATCCGATCGACGGCGCGGGCCTCCACCCAGGAGGCCCACCCGTTGACATGCCACTCCAATACCGCTTACGTTCTAGAAGCAGGCCACCCGATGATCTAGAAGTCACCCGTGAGCGACCTTCCGTTTCGCCGCGCCCGGGCACCCGCCAGTGATCGGGGCAGCGTCTTCGCAGCTCACCGAGGATGCCCGCCCGCTGCCGCCGAAGACGACCTCGTACTGGGGCGCCCGTTCGGACGGTACGCCGTCCCCCTACCCCAGCCGCCCCAGCCGACCCACTGCGAAAACCGGCAGCAGACCAGGCATCGACCAGCCTCACGGACGACCAGCCTCACGGACGACCAGCGTTACGGACGACCAGCCCTACAGCCGGCCGGCCTTACGGACGGCCGCTTCGTCGCGAGCGTACGGCCCGACTTCGACGATCCACGACGACGGACAAGGCGGCTGCCCCAGCCGGGCACGCACGACCGAAAGAGAGTTCGACATGACGGACATGAACCGGCGCAGCGTACTGAAGGTGGCACTGGGAGGCGCCGGTCTGGCCGCCTTCCCCGCCGTGGCCATGGGCGCCTCACCCGCGTCCGCCGCGCCGAGCTCGGATCCTGACCTCGTCGGGGTCGGCGACACCTCCATCACCCTGGAGTTCGACGACCGGCTGCATAGCCGGGTGACGCTCAAGGGCGTCGGCCTCACCCGCTTCGACGCCGGCGAAGCCCTGCTGGTGGGCGGCAAGGCCATCGAGGCGTTCGCCTACCGCGGGCACCGGACCCGCGCCACCCGGCACCCCCGCCACGGCGCGGGCGTCCGGGTGACGATCGAGGGCACGTCCAAGGAAGGCGTGCAGAAGACGGTCGAGCTGACCTCCTTCAAGCGTCTCACCGGCATGATCGTGATGAAGGTGACCTACACCAACAGGTCCTCCACCGCGCTGAAGGTGACCGGGTGGCGCAACGGAGCCCACGAGCTCCTGGAGACTCCCGGCGGCTTCTACACCTTCTCCGGTACCACGTACACAGACCGCCGCGACTGGGTGATGCCGGTGAAGGACGGTTATGTCCAGGAGAACTCGCTGGGGATGGACTCCTCCGACTACGGCGGCGGCACCCCGCTGGCGACCGTCTGGCGCCGGGGCGCGGGCCTCTCCGTCGGACATGTCGAGCCCGTGGCGACGATCCTGAGCATGCCGGTCCGCAAGACGGACGCCGGAGCGAGCATCGCCATCCAGGACGACACCACCCGCACCCTGAAGCCGGGCCGTCGGCTCAGCACCGCCACCACGTTCCTGACCGCCCTCCCCGGCGACCACTTCGTGCCGCTCCAGCGGTACCGCGACTACATGAGCGACATCGGCCAGCGCGCTCCCAAGGTCCCCGCCTCGGCCTTCGAGCCCATCTGGTGTGCCTGGGGCTACGAGCGCGGCTTCGCCACCGAGCAGGTCACCGGAGCGCTGCCGAAGGCGCACGAGGTCGGTCTGCGCTGGGCAGCGCTCGACGACGGCTGGCAGACCAACGTGGGCGACTGGGGCATCGACACGGCGAAGTTCCCGCGCGGCGAAGCGGACATGCGGGCCTTCACCAAGGAGATACGGGCCGCCGGTCTGCGGCCGCGACTGTGGTGGGCCCCGCTGGCGGCGGCCCCCGCCAGCAGCCTGTTCCGGGACCGGTCCGACATGCTGCTGCTGGACCGCGACGGCAACAAGCAGTACGTCACCTGGTGGGACTCCTACACCCTCTGTCCGGCCTACCGGCCGACGGTGGAGTACTTCGTCGAGCAGGCGAAGAGGTTCGTCGGCGAATGGGGTTACGAGGGGCTCAAGATCGACGGCCAGCACCTCAACAGCGTCGCGCCCTGCTACAACCCGAAGCACCGGCACGCCCGCCCCGAGGAATCCACCGAGGCCGTGGCCCCGTTCTGGAAGGCGATCCACGAAGCCGCGCACGGGGCGAACCGCGACGCCCTCGTCGAGCTCTGCCCCTGCGGCACCGCCTTCGCCTTCCACAACCTGCCCTACGTCGACCAGTACCCCAGCTCGGACCCGGAGTCCTCCTACCAGGTCCGGAGCAAGGGCAAGTCGATGAAGGCGCTGATGGGCGCGGGCAGCAGCTACGCCGGCGACCACGTCGAACTGAGCGACGGCGGGAACGACTTCGCGTCCTCCTACGGGGTCGGAGCCGTCCTGTCGACCAAGTTCACCCTCCCCGGTACCGGAGCCCCGGACAAGGCGACCGACCTCACCCCGGAGAAGGAGGTTCTCTGGCGCAAGTGGGTGTCCCTGTACGAGAAGAACATGCTGTCCACCGGCGAGTACCGCGGTGAGCTGTACGACATCGGCTTCGACAAGCCCGAGGCGCACGTCGTGGCCAAGAAGCGGACCCTCCACTACGCCTTCTACGCCGACCAGTGGGACGGGAAGGTCGAGCTGCGCGGCCTGGGCCGCACGCGGTACCGCCTGACCGACCCGTTCACCGGCACGTCACTCGGAACCGCCACTGCTCAGCACAACACCGTGAAGCTGTCCTTCAAGCGGTTCCAGCTCATCGTGGCCGAGCCCATCGGCTGATCAGCAGCCGGGGCGGCCATGATGTCACCGCGATAGGTCATCGCCGCACGCCGGCCACCGTGCACCGCATGCTCGTACGGCGGGTACTCAACCGGCTCCGCGGCCTGGCACCGCCCAGCGGCGAGCACCTGCCAGGGCGATCCGCTTCAGGTCGGCTGGAGGATCGCTTCGATGAGGTGGGGGCCGGGTGTGGCCAGCGCGGTGGTGAATTGTTCGGCCAGTTCGGTTGTGCTGGCGGCCCGGGTCGCGGGGACGCCCATACCGGTGGCTATGGCGGTGAAGTCGATGTCGGGTCGGCCGAGGTCGAAGAGAGCGTTGGCCGCCGGCCCGGCCTGGCTGCCGCCGACGCGGTCCAGTTCGGCGCGGAGTATCGCGTAGGAGCGGTTGTTGAGTATGACGGTGATCACGTTGAGCTTCTCGCGGGCCTGGGTCCACAGTCCGGAGATGGTGTAGAGCGCGCTGCCGTCGGCTTGCAGACAGACGACGGGCCGTTCGGGACACGCGATGGCCGCGCCGGCGGCCACGGGGATGCCCTGTCCGATGGCGAGGCCGGTCAGGCCGAGTACGTCGTGCGGCGCGGAATCGGCGGTCGCCGGGGCGAGGGTGTTCATCCCCTCGGTTATGGACTCGTCGACGACGATCGCTTCCCGCGGAAGCAGGGCGCCGATGACCTGCGCCCAGTTCTCGGTGCGCAACGGCTCGTTCACGACGGGAGGCGCAGCGTCTTGGGTGGGCGGCAGCACCGCGAGGGTGTCCGGTGCGACGGTGTCGGCCAGTTCGGTCAGCGCGTCGACGACATCGAAGCCCGCCTCGGGGACGAAGTGGTGCACGTGCGTTCCCGGTGGGGTGAGAATGCCCGGGCGGCCCGGATAGGCGAACGATGCCACGGGTTCGCGCGCTCCGACCAGGATCAGGTGCTCGACGCCGGCCAGCTGCCGGCTGACGGCTTCGGCCCGGTAGCCCAGGGGCTGGATCGCCGGTACGCCCGTACCGCGCCGCAACCGGGCAGGCCAGGTGGGGCAGAAAGCGGCGGTTCCGGTGGCCTTCTGTATCCGGGCGGCGGCTTGCAGACCGCGCTCCCCCAGCCCGGCACCGTCGATCAGCAGCGCTACGGGCTCGGGTCCGGCGACCAGTGCTGCCGCGGTTTCCACGTCGGCGCGGGTCACGGACCGCGGTGGCGGCGCCGTGAGGTGCGGCGCGGGCGGGGCGCTCTCTTCCCAGGACAGGTCGGCCCCCATGATGAGTGTGGAGATCGCGCCGGAGGTGCCGGTACGTGACCGGTCCGGGTCATCGGGCACCCCGGCGCTCATCGCCGCAGCCACGGCGGCAGCGGTGTCGGGACCCATATCCGCCGAGGTCATCGGCCGGCGCACCCAGCTGGATACGGTCGCGGCGACGGCCTCGATGTCGGACTCCAGGGGCGAGTCGAGCCCCTTGTGCGAGCGGGCGTGGTCGCCGATGACGTTGACCACCGGGGTGTGCGCCCGCCGGGCGTTATGGAGGTTCGCCAGGCCGTTGGCCAGGCCGGGACCGAGATGGAGCAGGGTCGCGGCCGGCCGGCCGGTCATGCGGGCGTAGCCGTCGGCGGCCCCGGTCGCCACCCCCTCGAACAGGCACAGCACACCGCGCATGGCCGGATGGCGGTCGAGCGCCGCGACGAACTGCATCTCCGACGTACCGGGATTGGCGAAGCAGGCGTCCACACCGTTGTTGAGCAGGGTGCGCAGGACCGTCTCGGCACCGTTCATAGAAGCTGATCGCCTTTCGCTAATCCTTTTGAGCCATGGTGTTCTCGCTATCGGGCGCCTGTCACACGCACCGTCGGCCGCCGCGCGCGGCGGCCTTCCGTGTCCGACGCCCGGCCCTGCCTATCCCAGCGCTCGCCCGGGGAGACCGCGTTCACGGAACATGAACGAGCTGGTCGGGTAGCCGTGCAGCAGGACGGTCATGGGGGCGTCGGCGATGGCGTCGACGGTCCGGTGGTGCACCGAACGCATTTCTCTCTAACCTCTTTGTGCGCCTGATCCGGTTAGCTGCCCGCCACACAAGCACGGAGTGATCTAACCTGTCAAATGATTCGATATGGTTAGGAGAGGGGTGGCAACCGATGCCCGCGCTACGGCGGGGAAAGGGACGCTCTCGCTGACCCGGCCGAAGGCCGCCGCTGGACACAGGAGCACTGCGGCGAAGGCCGCCTCACGAAACTCGCCCTGCTGCGCGAGACGCGGGACAGGCGCCGGCGCGGGAACGGCCTCAACAGTCCTGGTTCCCCGGCTCCCCTGCTCCTAATGTCTCCAGAGGCGCGTCCGTCGGCTCCGGAGCGACGCCACGCCCGTCACAGGAAGCGACGACCTGGAAGAGGAGCACCCATGACGGAGGACGTGAAGGCCCAGAAGTTCAGCACCCTCTTCCGCTGGTTCGACCGGAACGGGGACGGTCAGCTCACCCATGACGACTTGCAGACGATGACCGAGCTGTTCGCGGGACTGGCGCGCGAGGGAGACGAGGAGAACGCGGCAGCGATGCGGGCCGCCTTCGGGACGTGGTGGCAATTGCTGCTCACCCACGGCGACTCGGACGGAAACGGACGGATCTCCGTGGAGGAGTTCATCGCCGTCATGGAGGCCAACGTCACGGACCCCCGGCACTTCGAGGAAGCCGTGCTGGCGATCGTCGACGCACTGATGCGGGCGCTGGACATCAATCAGGACGGAGTGCTGAGCCAGGCGGAGTACGTCCGTATGTACGACGTCCTGGGAATTCCGCCAGTGCACTCCGAGGCGGCGTTCCGCCTCCTCGACCAGGACGGGGACGGCTCGCTCAGTCACGCTGAATTCAGGTCCGCCATCACCGAGTTCTACCTCAGCGACGACCCGAAGGCCCCCGGCAACTGGCTGCTCGGCCCGATCGACCAATCCGCCTGAGGCCCAGGCCAGGGGCTTGTCCAGGGCTTGCCCAGGAGCGTCTTGGGCTCGCCCGGGACCGTCAGCCACGCACCAGTACGGGGCAGCGCTGAGCTCATCGTGGACCTGTTGGACCCCGCCGGGCAGGAGTCGGCCGGCCTGCGGGACGAGTTCTACGCGGCCTCCCACGCCGCCCTGCTGGTATGCGACGTCTCGGCCCGCCCCACCTACAAGAACCGGCTGCCGGGACGACGTCGCACATCACGCGGGGGCCGATCATGCCGTGGCCGGGGTTCTTCGCGTGCGCGGGCGCCGGTTCAGCCGCAGCCGGGGCAGCAGCCGCGCACGTCCGCCTCGGGCCCGGCGGAAGGGATCGCGGCGGCGGAGGCGGCGCAGCAGCCCTTGCCCTGCCAGGTTTCGCGGCCTTCCTTGACGGCGATGGCGGCGATGACCAAGGCGGCGACGGGGTCGGCCCAGGACCAGCCGAGAGTGGCGTTGAGTGCCAGGCCGACCAGGAGGATGGCGGAGAGGTAGGTGCAGAGCAGGGTCTGCTTGGAGTCCGCGACAGCGCTGGCGGAGCCGATTTCGCGGCCCGCGCGGCGCTGGGCGGCGGACAGGAAGGGCATGACCGCGAGCGAGAGGGCGGCGATGACGATGCCGGGGAGGGAACGTTCGGCTTCGCCGGAGCCGGTCAGTGCGCGGATGGCGTCGACGGTGACGTACGCGGCGAGGGCGAAGAAGGAGACGGCGATGATCCGCAGAGTGGTCTTCTCCCGGGCCGCGCGTACGGCGTGGTCGCGGGCGGAGAACTGCCAGGCGACCGCGGCGGCGGAGGAGACCTCGACGACGGAGTCCAGGCCGAAGCCGATCAGGGCGGTGGAGGAGGCGGTCGTCCCGGCGGTGATCGCGACGATCGCCTCGACGGCGTTGTAGGTGATGGTGGCCGCGACCAGCAGCCGTATCCGCTTGGCGAGGACGTCGCGGCGGGCCGGGGCCGGACCTGCGCCGACGGGTATCTCGGCGGCCATCAGCAGCAGCCCTTCTCGTCCGCGTCCGCACAGGTCTTGTCGGCCGCGACGGCCACCACGGCGGAGCGCAGGTCGTCCAGCGCGTGGCCCAGTCGTTCGTCGGCGAGTTCGTAGCGGGTACGGCGGCCGACCGGGACCGCGACGACCAGGCCGCAGTCGCGCAGGCACGCCAGGTGGTTCGACAGCCGCGTGCGGGAGATTTCCAGGGCGTCGGCGAGGTCGGCGGGGTGGGCCGGGGCCTCACGGAGGGCGAGGAGTACCCGGCAGCGGATCGGGTCGGCGAGAGCGCGGCCGAACCGCGCCAGCACCTCGATGTCAGCAGCGAGAGTCAGCACATCAACAACAGTACACGGGATCCTGAATTCACAGATTCTTGTATCCATCCGGCGCGCCCCTGGATGGCGTCGGCAAGACGGGCCGGCTACGGCCTGGCGCTCGGCGCGGCAGCGGCCGACGCGCCGGCCGGGAACCTTCTGATCGGCCGCCGGTCCGGAGCAGCGAAAGGAGACGGTCTCGTACGGGCGTCGTCGCCGACCGGGCGTGTGGCTCGCGCGCGGTGTGGACGATCCGCTCGGGGCCTCCCGCGGCGGTGATGTCCGCGGCCGGCGGGGCGTCAGCCCGGAGTCAGAGCAGGATTCTGTGACTACGACAACGTGTTGGTGACCACCGTTGCCGCTTCCGCGATTATTTTGTTGTCGAATTCGGCGTCCTTCTTATTTCGGTGCGACAGGATCGCTACGACGATGGGGTCCTTGTGCGGCGGCCACAGCACGGCGATGTCGTTGCGGGCCCCGTAGTAGCTGCCGGTTCCGGTCTTGTCACCGACCACCCAGCCCTTGGGCACCCCGGCCCTGATCAGTTCGTCGCCGGTCGCATTCGTCCGCAGCCATGTGGTGAGCTGTGCCCGTTCTCCCTTTTTGAGAATGTCTCCGAGGACGAATGCACGCAGGTCCTGGGCCATCGCCCGGGGTGTGCTCGTGTCCCGCGTGTCGCCCGGAACCCAGCGGCTCAGCTCCGGCTCGCGGCGCTCCATCCGGATGACATCGTCGCCGATCTTCTTGAGTTCGGCGTTCAGCCCCTTGGGGCCGCCTATTTGGTCGAACATCAGATTGGCCGCGGTGTTGTCACTGAAGCGGACGGCCGCGTCGCACAGTTCACCGAGTTTCATCCCGGTATCGACGTGCTTCTCGCTCACGGGGGAGTTGGCGATCACATCGTCCTTCGAGTACGTGATCAGCCGGTCCATTCCGCTCAGAGAGTACTTCCGCAGCAGGGCGCCCGCGGCCAGCGCCTTGAATGTGGAGTTGTAGGCGAAACGTTCGCCGTCTTTGTAAGCCACCTCGCGGCCGGTGCCGGTATCGATGGCGTAGACGCCCAGCCTGGCGTCGTACTTGTGCTCAAGTCCCGTGAAGGCGCGGGCGGACTGCTTCGCGTCCGCGGCCGGTTCCGCCTTCCCGGCGTTCAGGGACGCCGACGTCGACTCGGATGCAGACGTGGATACAGACGCGGATACGGACGTGGTCGCAGACGTGGACGACGCGGCCGGGGAACCGTCATGTCCGCAGGCCGCGAGTGGTACGAGGACGAGTGCGGCGAGCGCGCCGCCGACGGCACGCCGGGTGCGGATGAGCTTCATGGTCCAACCTCCAAGACGCCTCGCGCTCGGGGCGCATGGCGCATACAGGGCGTATCTCGGGTGTGTATGAAATTCGGGGGCATTCAAGGTGCTCGGCGTATACGGGGCGTACGAGGTGTCCAGGGTGCACAGGAAAAGGGATGGGTACGGAATGCCGCAGATCCGCACCAGCGTTGATCGCGAATGCCGGTAACACTCTTGTCTCGGGGTGGCCATGCGGTCCAATGCGCTCCCGCGCCGTTCCATGCCGAACCGGCATGGAACGAACTGACATAGAGTTCGGGCCGTGGATCTGGTGGGAGCGTGTCGCGCGTTCGTGAGCGTCAGTGAGTACGGCAGCTTCACCGTCGGGGCGGCCGCCGTCCGGATGTCCCAGTCGGTGGCCAGCCGTCGCGTCGCCGCTCTGGAGGAACGTTTCGGCGAGCAGTTGTTCGAGCGCACATCGCGGCGTGCCGTCCTCACCCCCTTCGGCCGGGACCTGCTGCCGGCTGCCAGGGAAGTCGTGCGGGCGGCCGAGGTGCTGCTGCACGAGGCGGAGTCCGCCAAGCACAAGCCATGGCGGCTGGCGGTGCCCGGCAGCTGCTCCACCATCGCTCTCGCCCGCCTCGTCGCCGAGGCGAGAGGGCACGGCGTCGCCCTCGACCTCCGCCCCGCAGCGCCCGCGCGGCGAAGGGAACTCGTCCACTCCCAACACGTACGGGCCGCCCTGCTCGCGGTCCCGCCGGACGAGGCGAGGTGGTCCGTACCGCTCGGCCTCGCCGCGGCCCGGGAAGACCCCGGCGTCAAGCGCGTCTACCTCGAAACGCTACGAATCGGCCGCGCCACCCCGGGACCGCCCCGCCGTGTCTGGCTCCAGCCGGAGGACGACGTACCGCACATCCGCGACCCGCTGACGCGCCTGCGCGACGCGCTCGGCCTGCGGCCCGCGCAACTCGTCGCCGCGCCCGACCTGACGACCGCGGCGGCCGAAGTCCTCAGCACCCGCGACCTGCTGCTGTGCTCGCCCGCACAGGCCGAGGAACTCGACCTGGCCTGGCGGCCCATCGGCGAACTCCCGCTCAACCGGGGCTTCGTCCTCGCCGCCGCCGGGGACGGCGACCCCCAGCTCATCGAGGCACGCCTGGGGGACGCCATCGCCCGCTGCGTCGGCGCGGACCACCGGGCGCGCACCACAGCGAGAACCACGGGAAGGACGACGGCGTGAACACCGAGACGCTCGTACGCGACCTGCGCCGGCAACTGCACGACGGCGGCCTGCGCGGCTGCCTGCTCGTGCGCGACCTGCACACGGGAGAGGAACTGGGTATCGACCCGGACACCCAGTTGCCCTCCGCTTCCCTGGTCAAGGTCCCACTCGCGCTGGCGACGGCGGAGCGCATCCGGCGGGGTGAACTGGACGGGGCGACGATGATCGACGTACAGCCCGGTCGTATCACCACACCCGGCCCCGCCGGGCTGAGCCGGTTCCGCCACCCCGCCCGGATCGCGGTCGACGACCTGCTCTACCTGAGCACCTGCGTGAGCGACGGAACCGCCTCCGACGCACTGTTCGACCTCACCCCGCCCGCCCAGGTCGCCGAGCTCCTGCACGGACTCGGTCTGCGCGGCATCACCGTCCGGCACACCATGCGCGAACTGGCCGACACCCCCGTGGAACGCTTCGACGCCGCCCAGGTCCACCTCGCCCACGCCCTCGCGATCGACGCCGGAACCAGCGGCCGCGGCCACCGGGTGCCGCAGCTCGACACCACCCGCGCCAACACCGGCAGCGCCCGCGCCCACGTCGAACTGCTCCAGGCCCTGTGGACACCCTCGAAGATCCACCCCGAGGTGGCCGCACGGGTACGCGGCCTCATGGCCCACAATCTGATACGGCACCGGCTCACCCCGGACTTCAGCTCCGACGCCACCACCTGGTCCTCCAAGACCGGCACCCTCCTCAACCTCCGCCACGAGATAGGAGTCGTCGAGCACTCCGACGGCCAGTCCTTCGCCATCGCCGTCCTCACCGAATCGCTCGTTCCGGCCGGCACCCAGCCCGGCGCCGACGCGCTCATGTCACAGGTCGCCCGCAGGCTGCGTGACCATCTTCGGCAGTTGTAGCTGTGCCGCCTCATCAGATGGACGGCGTCTCAGCGGCGGGCGGCGATCCGTCGGCGGACGGCGCCCGGAAGGGGCGCGAGGAAGCCGGCCGCACGCCGAACTGCCCACACGCCCCGCAGAGTGGCCGCGGTGTCGTCGGTGGTCAGGCCGTGGGGGGGCGAGTACTCAAGGCTGGGCGCTGCCGTCACGGCGGCTTGAGTGGCAGCGTCACGGCGAGTCCCTGAGCCAGGCGAATGGCGAGAAACCGCAGGCTCCGAGCCGGATAGATCGGCTGCCGGAGGGGTAGGAAGGAATGTCCCCTCTTCGCAAGGGTTATTCTGCGCCCGCCGAGAGAAAGCGGAGGGAAGTAAGCCCATGTCCTTCAAGAACATCTTCGGCAGCGGCGGAAATGAGGCCAAGTCCGCCGAGGAATCCGCCCGCAAGGTCTCTGAGAAAATTCCGGGTGCCCGGCCCGAACAGGAAGGGGTCGATCCGGAACTCTACGACGACATTCCTGAAGCCGCACGCGACCCGAAGATCGTGCGCGAGACGTCACCCGAGGCGCTCAGCATCATGAACAACTTCCTCGCCCCTCTGTTCAAGAGCACCCAGGCAGTCGCCGACAAGCAGCGGGAAACCAGCGAGAACCCCGAATCGACGTCCGATATGGCGTCCTCGGTCAAGGATGAGGCATCCAAGAAGGTGAAGGTGGAGATCAGGGAGGAAGACCAGCCGAAGAACAGCGACGAACGACTGGACAAATTACAGAAAGACAACCGCGAAGCGGTCAAGAACGCCCGGAGGCCCGACGAGGGATCGGCCGAGGGGTGAGGGAGGGTCGTCCAGGAAGCCGGATCGAGGGCCGGCAGGCTGTCCAGAGACCCCGGCTCTTCCAAGGTCCGGCCCCTGCTCAACGGCAGGCGGACCCGCTCGGCAGTCTGACGATTTCCCCTTCAGTACGCCGGGCCGCAAACGACGCACAAAGGCACTGACACATCGTTGAGTTCTCTTGCGCTAGGAGG
>NZ_JBHVHQ010000200.1:0-11444 GCF_042800135.1 Streptomyces sp. NPDC057654
GCACGCCGAGCTGCTCGGCGCCGCCGGGGCCGAGGTCGTGCCGTTCGACCCGCTGCGGGACGAGGAGCTGCCGCCGGGCACGGGAGGGCTGGTCATCGGGGGCGGTTTCCCCGAGATGTACGCGCCGGAGCTGTCGGCGAACGAGCGGCTGCGCAAGGCCGTGGCGGAGCTGGCCGCGTCCGGGGCGCCGATCGCCGCCGAGTGCGCCGGGCTGCTGTATCTGGCGCGCTCGCTGGACGAGAAGCCGATGTGCGGGGTGCTGCCCGCCGCCGCGCGGATGTCGGAGCGGCTGACGCTCGGGTACCGCGAGGCGGTGGCCGTCGCGGACAACCCGCTGGCGGCGGCCGGGCGGCGGGTGCGCGGGCACGAGTTCCACCGCACGGTGATCGAGCCGGGCGCGGGCGCGGCCCCGGCGTGGGGGATCGCCCACCCGGAGCGGCGCGTCGAGGGCTTCGTACAGGGCTCGGTGCACGCCTCGTACCTGCATGTGCACTGGGCGGGCGCGCCGGGGACGGCGCGGCGGTTCGTGGCCGGTGCGGCCGGTGTCACCGGTGGGGACGGGCCGCGTCGGTGACCGTACGGACGGCCGTACGCGTTCGCGCGGGTGCCGGGCCTTCAGGCGGCGATGCCGACGACCAGCCAGATGAAGCCCACCCCGGCCGCCGTGCACGCCAGCGTGGACAGCGCCGGATGGTCGTGGTGCGCCTCGGGGAGGATGTCCGAGGTGGCGAGGTAGAGCAGGACGCCGCCGAAGAAGCCGAGGTAGATTCCGAGCAATTGCTCCGGAAGGGTGAACAGGAGCGTCGAGGCCGCGCCGACGAGGGGGGCCAGCGCGTCCGCGCAGAGCATCAGGACGGCCTTCCGCCGCGCGTTCCCGTACAGGCTGGTGATCGTGTACGTGTTGAACCCGTCGGCGAAGTCGTGGGCGATCACGGCGAGCGCCACGGCCGCCGCCACCCCGCCGCCCACCTGGAAGGCCGCGCCGATGGCGACGCCGTCCATGACGCTGTGCCCGACCATCGCGGTGGCGGCGGTCAGGCCGACCTGCGGGACGCGTTCGTCGGGGTCGAGGCCGTGGGCCGCTTTGCGGACGGCGAGCAGCCGTTCCACGGCGTGGGCGGCGAGGAAGCCGAGTACGAAGCAGAGCAGGGCGGCCGGCACGCCGAAGACCTCGCGGTCGGCGGCCTCCAGCGCCTCGGGGAGCAGGTCCAGGCCGACGACGCCGAGCATCAGGCCGCCCGCGAGCCCGAGTATCAGGTGCCGCCGGTCGGTGACGCGCTGGGCGGTCCAGCCGCCGAGCAGCGTCATCAGGAACGCCCCCAAGGCTATGACGACCGGCACGGGTGCACCTCATCTCTCGGCTCCGCCGCGTCTCCCGGCTCCGCCGCCTGTTGTCCGCTGATCCCTGCTTACTGACCCCGGCCCTCCCCCGCATGTCCGACGGACGCGATTCCATCCCCTGCGCACCATCGAAGGAGCCCGCCATGACGCCGCACGGCCGCGCGCCCGCGCCCACCGTCTTCGTCGGGCTGGGCGCGTCCAGCGGGGCCGCCGCCGCGGAGGTGCTCGATCTGATCGGCCGGGTCCTGGCCGAGGCGGGCATCGCCCCCGAGGAGGTCGCCGCGCTGGCGACGGCCGCGACGAAGACGGGCGAGGCGGGGCTCGTGGCCGCCGCCGCGCACCTCGGGGTCGAGCTGCGCGGGTACGGGGCCGGGGCGCTGGCGCGCGTCGAGGTGCCGCATCCGTCCGGGGCCGTGCTCGCGGCTGTGGGGACGCCGAGCGTGGCCGAGGCGGCGGCGCTGCTCGCGGCGGGGGCGGGCGGCGTGCTCGTGGTGGGCAAGCGGAAGTCGGTTCCGGCGGCCGGGCCCGCGAGGGTGACCTGCGCCGTCGCGCGGGGCGCGGGCGGCGAGCGGAACGGACCTGCCCGCATGGGCGCGCCGGACCGAAAGTAACGTCTGGGGTCGGCCGTACGAGCCCCACGGCATTCAGCACAGCATTCAGCACGGAGGAGATCGAGTGACCACCCCGCCAGCGCTGCTCATCGCCGCACACGGCGCCCCCGACGAGGCGGAGGCCGAGGCGTTCGGAGAGGTCGTACGGACGTTGAGCGGCCGGGCCCCCGGGCTCGCAGTCGCGGGCACGCTCGTCGGGCGGGGCGCGCCCCGGCAGCTCGACGAGGCGGTCGCCGCGCTCGTCGGGCAGGGCGCCGGCCACATCACGGCCGTACCGCTGGCACTGGCCTCGGACGGGCCGGGCGTCGGCGGCCCCGGCGGCGTACCGGCCGCGCTGGAGCGGGCGCTGGCCCCGTACCCGGGTGTCGGCTACGCCTGTGGCCGCCCGCTCGGCCCGGAGCCGGAGCTGCTGGCGGTGCTGGAGCGGCGGCTGGACGAGGCGCTGGGCGACGGGTCTGCCCATACGTCCCCTACGTCCCGCACACCGTCGGACCGGGCGGCGACGACGGTGCTGCTGGTGGGCCGGGGTTCGGCCGACGCGGAGGCCAACGCCGAGGTGCACCGGGCGGCGCGACTGCTGTGGGAGGGGCGGGGCTACGCGGGCGTGGAGACGGCGTTCGTGTCGCTGGCCGCCCCCGATGTGCCGTCGGGGCTGGACCGGTGCGTGCGGCTGGGGGCGCGGCGGATCGTCGTGCTGCCGTATGTGCTCTTCTCCGGAACGGCGGCGGACCGGGTGCGGATGCAGACGGAGGGGTGGGCGGCGGCCCATCCCGAGGCGGAGGTGGTCCCGGCGGAGCCGATCGGCCCGGCGGAGGAGCTGATCGGGCTGGTCGTGGGGCGGTACGAGGAAACGGTGGGCGCTCATGCGTAGCACGTCGGACCGGGGCCCGGCGGACCGGAGCACGACAGCGGGGAGCCGGGCGGCGCCGGCGCACGACCTCCGGCACCACGGGGACGCCGAAGTGCGGGGCAGCGGTGCGGGGTTGACGGACCTGGCCGTGAACGTACGGTCCGGCACCCCGCCGGTCTGGCTCAAGGAGCGGATAGCGGCCTCTCTGGACGGGCTCGCGGCGTACCCGGACGGGCGCGCGGCGCGGGAGGCGGTGGCGGTGCGGCACGGGATCCCCGCCGAGCGGGTGCTGCTGACGGCGGGTGCGGCGGAGGCGTTCGTCCTCATCGCGCGCGCCGTGCCGGCCCGGCGGCCGGTCGTCGTGCACCCGCAGTTCACGGAACCGGAGGCGGCGCTGCGGGACGCGGGCCACGACGTGGAACGGGCCGTGCTCGACGAACGCGACGGGTTCCGTCTCGCGCCGGACGCGGTGCCCGCCGACGCCGATCTGGTCGTCATCGGCAACCCCACCAACCCCACGTCCGTACTGCACCCCGCCGACGCCGTCGCCCGGCTCGCCCGGCCGGGGCGGACCCTGGTGGTGGACGAGGCATTCATGGACGCGGTGCCGGGCGAGAGCGAGTCCCTGGCGGCGCGTACGGACCTGCCCGGCCTGGTCGTGCTGCGCAGCCTCACCAAGACCTGGGGCCTCGCGGGGCTGCGCATCGGCTACGCGCTGGCCGCGCCCGGCACGATCTCCACGCTGGCGGGCGCGCAGCCGCTGTGGCCGGTCTCGACCCCGGCCCTCGCGGCGGCCGAGGCGTGCAGCGCTCCCCCGGCCCTCGCGGAAGCCGGCCACGCCGCGCACCGCATCGCCTCCGACCGGGCCCATCTGGCGGCGCGGCTGGCGGAGTTCGAGGAGGTGCGCGTGTACGAACCGGCGGCGGGCCCCTTCCTCCTGATCCGCCTCCCGAACGCCGCCCGCGTCCGCTCCCGCCTCCGCGACCTCGGCTTCGCCGCCCGCCGCGGCGACACCTTCCCGGGCCTCGGCCCGGACCACCTCCGCCTCGCCGTCCGCGACCGCGCGACGACGGACCGCTTCGCGGTGGCGCTGGCCAAGGCGCTGGGCGAGGGGTAAGGAGCGGCGGCGCCGGGCCCATGCCGGGCCGCGCCCACGAGGGTTCGCTCCCGGCCGGCCCGCCGAGCGGCGGACCAGCCGCTGGTGAACCGCGCACCGGGCGTGCCGCCGGGCGTGGTGAGCCCGGCTGACGACACCTCCCGGTGCGCGAACCCCTCAGCCCGGTGCGGTGGGCCCAGGCCCCTCCGGCCCCTGCGGGCGCCCGTGCCCCCATCCTCAGCCGCGTCCCCCCGCGGCGGCGGACCGGCGGCGGAGGGCGATGAGAGTTCCGGCGCCCGCCGCGACCAGGAGGGCGGCGCCGCCCGCGAGGTACGGGGTGAGGGAGTTGCCGCCGGTTTCGGCGAGGTCGGCGGGGGCGTGGCCGGAGCCGGTCTGGGGCTTGGGGGCCGGGGGCGCCGGGGTGCTGGGGGCGGAGGGGCTCGGGGTGGCGGCGGTCCTGGGGGTTTCGCAGGTGGCCCGGGCGAGGGTGATTCTGCCCTTCACGTCCGCCACGTTGAGCTTGAGCGGGTTGACCTCGACGCCGAGTTCGAGCGCGGTGGCCGCCGCGGTGCGCGACGTGGTCGAGGTCTTCGACAGGTCGAGCCGGACCTCGCCGACGCCCGGCACCTCCACCTTGGTCGTACCGGCCGCCGAGAGGGTGATCTTCTTGCCGAGCACCGACACGTCGCCGAGCACGTTCGACGAGGCGGTCGGCTTGCGGCCCGCCTCGCACACGGCCTTGGACGTGACCTGCTGGATCTCGATGAGAGAGAGCAGCGGCAGGCCCGGCACGTGCACCTTGGCGTGCGCGAGGTCGGCGTAGCCCCGCGCGGCGTGCCGGTCCGCCGTGGCGCGCGCCGTGGCCACATCGGCGCGGAGCACATGGACCGGGTTTCCGCGGTCGACGCCGTCCACGGTGACGCTGAGCGCCGTCTTGGCGGCCTCGGCGGGCGCGTGGACCTCGTTGAGGGAGGCGGAGAGCGGCACGTCGATGGTCTTGTTGAGCAGCGAGACGTCGAGCCCCGCCCGGAGGACGACCGCGTCGGCCTTGCCGCCGCCGGCGGCGGAGCCGTCAGTGGCGGAGCCGTCAGTGGCGTGTGCCGGCGCGGCGCCGGAGAGGGCGGCCGGTCCGGCGGCGAGCGCGGTGGCCACGGCGACCGACGCGAGACGGCGTACGGGCAGGCCGAAGGGGAAGCTGGCGGTGCTGGACATGCGTGTGGGACCCCCACATGAGGCATGGAGCCGTCGGCGCAGCCAATGGGGGACATCGCGCGCTGACGGCTTGGACCCCGTCATGTTTGACGCACCGAGGGTGAACGGGCAGCTACCTGGCGTCAGTTCATTCCAAAGGGTGGTTACCGCATCTGGATTCGATTCTCCTGGCGCATCCGCACCCCGTCCGGTCCACGATGCGAACCACTTGTTCGATATACGCAGGTCATCGCTAAAGTGCCGTTCTGTGTCACATGAGCAGACCGATCAGCAGACGGATCAGCCCACCGAGGCTCCCCCCGCAACCGCCCCCACCCCCACCTCCGAGGTCGGCTCGCCCGCCGCCGACCGGGCCGCGCGCCTCGCGGTAACGGTCTTCCCGCTGCTCGTAGTGGCGGCCGGGGCGCTCGGGCTCGCCTTCCCCTCGCCCTTCACCGGCTGGGCGCCCGCGGTCCCGTACCTGCTCGGCGTCGTGATGTTCTCGATGGGGCTCACCCTGACGCTGCCGGACTTCACCGCCGTCGCCAAGCGCCCCTGGGCGGTCGCGATCGGGCTGGTGGCGCACTACGTGATCATGCCGGGGCTGGGCTGGCTCATCGCCACCGTGCTCGACCTGCCGCCGCAGCTCGCCGCCGGGGTGATCCTGGTCGGCTGCGCGCCGAGCGGCACGGCCTCGAACGTCGTCACCTACCTGGCGCGCGGCGACGTGGCCCTGTCGGTGTCGGTCGCCACGGTCTCCACGCTCGTCGCACCGCTCGTCACACCGCCGCTGACGCTGCTGCTCGCGGACCAGTTCCTGCACGTCGACGCGGGCGCGATGGTCACCGACATCCTCAAGACGGTGCTGGCGCCGGTCCTGCTGGGCGTGCTGGTCCGACTGGTGGCGAGTCGTTATATCGACAAGGTGCTGCGGGTGCTGCCGTGGATCTCGGCGGTCACCATCGCCGTCATCGTGCTGACGGTGGTCTCCGGCAGCGCCAAGCTCATCATGGACGCGGCGGGCCTCGTCTTCGTCGCCGTCATCCTCCACAACGGGCTGGGTCTCGCCCTCGGCTACGCCTCCGGCAAGCTGGCCCGGCTCGGCAGGCCCGGCAGCAAGGCGATGGCCTTCGAGGTCGGCATGCAGAACTCCGGCCTCGCCGCCTCGCTGGCCACCGCCCACTTCAGCCCGGCGGCCGCGCTGCCGGCGGCGGTCTTCTCCGTCTGGCACAACATCTCGGGAGCGCTGGTGGCGGCCTGGATGGGCCGCTCGTCCCGCCGGACGGAGTAGCCCGGGGCACGCGCCCCCACGGGCGTGCGGCGCGAGGTCAGCGGATCACCCTTCCCCGCAGCACCACCCGGTCCGGCGACCCCAGCACCCGTACGTCCGCCCGCGGATCCGTCCCGTAGACGACGAGGTCGGCCGGGGCGCCCTCCTCCAGTCCCGGGCGGCCGAGCCACTGGCGGGCGCCCCAGGCGGTGGCGTGCAGCGCGGCGGACGCCGGGATGCCGGCCTTGACCAGTTCGGCGACCTCCTGGCCGACCAGCCCGTGGGCCAGCGCGCCGCCCGCGTCCGTACCGACGTACACGGGCACCCCCGCGTCGTACGCAGCGCGCACCGTGTCGTACCGCCGCTCGTGCAGCCGCCGCATATGGGCGGCCCAGCGCGGGAACTTCCGCTCGCCGCCCGCCGCGAGCTTCGGGAAGAGGGCGATGTTGACGAGCGTGGGGACGATCGCGACGCCGCGCTCCGCGAACAGCGGGATCGTCTCCTCCGTCAGCCCGGTGGCGTGCTCGACGCAGTCGATGCCCGCCTCGACCAGCGGCGCGAGGGTCTCCTCGGCGAAGCAGTGCGCGGTGACGCGCGCGCCGAGCCGGTGCGCCTCGGCGATGGCTGCCTCGACCTCGCCGCGCGGCCAGCAGGCCGACAGGTCGCCCGTCTCGCGGTCGATCCAGTCGCCGACGAGCTTGACCCAGCCGTCGCCGTTGCGGGCCTCCCGCGCCACATAGGCCACGAGGTCCTCCGGCTCGATCTCGTGCGCGTAGTTGCGGATGTAGCGGCGGGTGCGGGCGATGTGGCGGCCCGCGCGGATGACGCGCGGCAGGTCGTCCCGGTCGTCGATCCAGCGGGTGTCGGAGGGCGAGCCGGCGTCGCGCAGCAGCAGCGCGCCCGCGTCACGGTCGGTCACCGCCCGCTTCTCGCTGGTCGAGGCGTCGACCGGGCCGTGCTCGTCGAGGCCGACGTGGCAGTGGGCGTCGACCAGGCCGGGCAGCGTCCAGCCCTCGATGACGGTGGTCTCGCGCGCGCCGCGCGGCCGCTCGTACGTGATGCGCCCGTCGATCACCCACAGTTCGTCGCGTACGTCCTCCGCACCGACCAGCACCCGCCCCTTGACGTGCAACACCGGCGGCCCCGACACCACCGGCACCCCTGAAAACCCCGACAACCCCGCGCTATCGCTCATGGACGGCACTGTACGAGCCCGAACACGCGTGTGCGTAGGGCGCCCGCGACGCGCTCCCCGGCATGCCGCCCTGCTCCTCGCCCGGCCCCTCGAAGACTCCTTCCCCGCCGATTGCGGACTCGCCCCGTTCTCCTTCCCGCAATCCGCGCCCCAATCCCTATTGATGAATTATTTATTCCATCCCTAGAATCCTATTAAGCGCAGCTTCCCGCATTCTTCTGCCCGCTTTCCCGGACCTTAAACACCAAGATTCCGCTAACGCCGGATGGCGTAATTCCAGGGAATCTCAAGACCGTTACGCAGATGTGACACACTCCACAACACGCCCGTATTGCCCAGAAAATACCGGACAAACCACAACATCTCGCGGCCGAGCCGCGCGCTCGCGGGCCCCCGCGCGTTAACATAAATGTGCATCCCGCGTAACCCCTACCCGCGATGCAATTTCGAATTTAGCTCGGTAAATTCAATCCGCATGACCGCCGCACAAGCAGACCTTGCACGTGCCCGCTGCGAATTTCTCGAAATGCCGGAGGGGCTGAAGCTCGACACTCCATGTCTGGAGGACGGAGCCGCGATCTGGCGCATCGCCCGCGACTCCGAGGTGCTGGATCTCAACTCCTCGTACAGCTACCTCCTGTGGTGCCGCGACTTCGCCGCCACCTCGGCGGTGGCCCGGTCCGAGGGCGGCGAGCCGGTCGGCTTCGTGACCGGCTACATACGCCCCGAGCGCCCGCGCACCCTCGTCATCTGGCAGATCGCCGTCGACGGCGCGCTCCGCGGCCGGGGGCTCGCCGCCGCGCTGCTGGACGGACTGGTGGAGCGGACCGCGCGGGAGCTGGGCGTGGACGAGCTGGAGACCACGATCACGGCCGACAACGCCCCCTCCAACCGGCTGTTCGCCTCGTTCGCCGAGCGGCACGGCGCCCGCTTGGAGCGCGAAGACCTCTTCGTCGCCGAGCTGTTCCCGGACGCCGGTCACGAGCCGGAGGTGCTGCACCGCATCGGCCCGATCGTCGTGGCCTGAGGCAGACCCCCTCATGGCCCGAGGCCGACCCCCTCTCCCCGGCACACCCCCATCGCTTCTCAACTCACCCCCTCGCGATTCGTCTCCCAGGAGAACGCTGTGACCATCACCCCGCCCGCCCTGAGCGTCTTCGAGACCCTGGAGTCGGAGGTGCGCAGCTACTGCCGCAGCTGGCCCGCCGTCTTCGACCGTGCCCAGGGCAGCTACATGTACGACGAGGACGGCCACACCTACCTCGACTTCTTCTCCGGCGCCGGCGCCCTCAACTACGGCCACAACAACCCGGTGCTCAAGCGCGCGCTGATCGACTACATCGCGCGGGACGGCGTCACGCACGGCCTGGACATGGGCACCACCGCGAAGCGGGCGTTCCTGGAGTCCTTCCAGAACATGATCCTGCGCCCGCGGGACCTGCCGTACAAGGTCATGTTCCCCGGCCCGACGGGCACCAACGCCGTGGAGGCCGCGCTCAAGCTGGCCCGCAAGGTCAAGGGCCGCGAGTCGATCGTGTCGTTCACCAACGCCTTCCACGGCATGTCGCTCGGCTCGCTCGCGGTCACCGGCAACGCCTTCAAACGGGCCGGCGCGGGCATCCCGCTGGTGCACGGCACCCCGATGCCGTTCGACAACTACTTCGACGGCCGCGTCCCCGACTTCCTGTGGTTCGAGCGGCTGCTGGAGGACCAGGGCTCCGGTCTGAACACCCCCGCCGCCGTCATCGTCGAGACGGTGCAGGGCGAGGGCGGCATCAACGTCGCCCGCCCCGAGTGGCTGCGCGCCCTCGCCGACCTGTGCAAGCGCCGCGACATGCTGCTCATCGTCGACGACATCCAGATGGGCTGCGGCCGGACGGGGGCGTTCTTCTCCTTCGAGGAGGCGGGCATCACCCCGGACATCGTGACGCTGTCGAAGTCCATCGGCGGCTACGGGATGCCGATGTCGCTCACGCTCTTCAAGCCGGAGCTGGACATCTGGGAGCCGGGCGAGCACAACGGCACCTTCCGCGGCAACAACCCGTCCTTCGTCACCGCCGCCGCGGCCCTGGACACCTACTGGGCCGACGGCCAGACCGAGAAGCAGACCCTCGCCCGCGGCGAGCAGGTCGAGCAGGCGCTCCGCGCGATCTGCGAGGAGCACGTGCGGCTCGGCGCCGAGTACCGCGGCCGCGGCCTGGTCTGGGGCCTGGAGTTCACCGACAAGTCGCGCGCCACGGCGGTGGCCCGGCGCGCCTTCGAACTCGGCCTGCTGATCGAGACGTCCGGCCCGGAGAGCGAGGTCATCAAGCTCCTCCCGGCCCTGACCGTCACCCCCGAAGAGCTGGACGAGGGTCTGCGGACCCTCGCCCGAGCGGTCAACGAGACCGCCTGACCGCAGTACGCGCGGTGAGCGCGCCAGGCGCGGCCAGCGCAGTATGTACGTACGAGAGAAAGGCAGCATCGCACCGTGATCGTCCGATCCTTCAAGGACATCGAGGGCACCGACCGGCACGTCAAGGCGGCGACCGGCACCTGGGAGAGCAAGCGCATCGTGCTGGCCCAGGAGCGGGTGGGCTTCTCGCTCCACGAGACCACGCTCTACGCGGGCACCGAGACGTCGATGTGGTACGCCAACCACATCGAGGCCGTGCTGTGCGTGGAGGGCGAGGCCGAGCTCACCAATGACGAGACCGGCGAGAAGCACCTCATCACGCCCGGCACCATGTACCTGCTCAACGGGCACGAGAAGCACACCATGCGCCCGAAGACCGACTTCCGGTGCGTCTGCGTCTTCAACCCGCCGGTCACCGGCCGTGAGGACCACGACGAGAACGGCGTCTACCCCCTGCTGACCGAGCCGGAGCCCACTCCGGAGACCGTCAGCAGCTGAAACCGCGAGCCCCGCAGGCCCAAGAGAGGAGAGATCATGACCACCGCCCCCGAGCGCACCACTGACCTGTACCCCACCCGTGGCACGAGCGAGGTGACCACCCAGCGCCAGGACCCGGTGGTGTGGTCCGACCCTGGGGCACCGGGGCCGATAGCTGCGGCTGACCTGCGGGACTACGAGCGGGACGGCTTCCTCGCCGTCGATCAGCTCATCACCCCCGATGAGGTCGGGGTCTACCGCGCCGAACTCGACCGGCTGATCGCCGATCCGGCCGTACGGGCCGACGAGCGCTCGGTCGTCGAGCCGAAGTCGCGGAAGGTGCGGTCGGTGTTCGAGGTGCACCGGCTCAGCGAGGTGTTCGCCGGCCTGGTCAGCGATCCACGGGTGGTGGATCGCGCCCGGCAGATCCTGGGCTCGGACGTGTACGTCCACCAGTCCCGGATCAACGTCAAGCCGGGGTTCGGGGCCAGTGGTTTCTACTGGCACTCGGACTTCGAGACCTGGCACGCCGAGGACGGGCTGGCGAACATGCGGACCGTGTCGGTCTCGATCGCGCTGACCGAGAACTACGACACCAACGGCGGCCTCATGATCATGCCGGGCTCGCACCGGACGTTCCTGGGCTGCTCGGGCGAGACGCCGACGGACAACTACAAGCAGTCGCTGAAGATGCAGGACGCCGGCACCCCCTCGGACGAGGCCCTGACCGGCTTCGCCGAGCAGCACGGCATCAAGCTCTTCACGGGCCGGGCCGGGTCCGCGACCTGGTTCGACTGCAACTGCATGCACGGGTCGGGCGACAACATCACGCCCTTCGCGCGCAGCAACGTCTTCATCGTCTTCAACAGCATGGAGAACCCGGCGGTGGAGCCCTTCGCGGCCCCGGTCCCCCGCCCGTCCTTCATCGGCGCACGGGCCCCGTTCACGCCCGTGAAGTAGCACCCGGTGCGGTAGCACCACCTGGCATGACGCGCCCGTGGGCGGCCCTCGCCAAAGG
>NZ_JBHVHQ010000201.1:0-11418 GCF_042800135.1 Streptomyces sp. NPDC057654
CCTCATCGGAGGTACCGGGGCCGCTCCGGTCCGCGGCAAGCAGGCCAACGCTCCCTGTCTTTTAGAACCGCTGTCGTGAAACATCGGGACTACAGGAAGGCAGACGGTGGCGGGGTTCATTCCGAACGCGTCGGCGCCGTTGACCTGGAGGGAGTGCAGGTACACGGAACGGTGGCTGTAGACGACGCCCTTGGGCTCGCCGGTGGTGCCGGAGGTGTAGCAGAGCGCGGCGGCCTGCCGCTCGTCGAGATCGGGCCAGTCGTACGTGGTGGGGCGGCCGGCGATCAGCTCCTCGTACTCGTGCACGGTGATCCCCGCGCCGTCCGGTACGGAGCCGAGGGCGGAGTCCAGTACGGAACGGTCGCCGGGGCCGTTCACGACCACGTGCCGTACGGCCGGCAGCTGCGGCAGTGCGGCGGCGAGCATCGGCAGGAGGCTGCCGTCCACGAGGATGACGGGGTCAGCGGCGTGGTTCGCGATCCACACCAGCTGCTCCGGGGGCAGCCGCAGGTTGAGGGTGTGGAGCACGGCGCCCATGGAGGGGATGGCGAGGTACGCCTCCAAATGCTCGCAGTTGTTCCACATGAGGGTGCCGATGACATCCGACTCGCCGACCCCGAGCTCGTCGTGGAGCGCGTGCGCCAGCTGGGCGGCGCGGTCGCCGACCTCGGCGAAGCTCCGCCGCCGAGCGCCCTCCTCCCCGGCCCACGTGACCACCTGAGCCGCCCCGTGAACGGTCGACCCATGCCTCAGAATCCTCGACACCAACAGCGGTACGTCCTGCATGGTGCTCTGCATCGGGGGTGCCTCCCGGTAGCCGGTTACGCGCGAGTAGGTACCGCTGATTCTGCTGCTGTACCTGCGGGTATGTCACTACCTCTCGGGGAGTGGGTGGCGGCGTTGCCGAGTGGGGCGGTATTCGGAGTGGGCGGGTGCGGGTTTCGTCTCGGACCCGCCCACCGGCAATACCGCCCCGCCCCCGGCCTCACCTCACCCGCACAGCGCCCTCTCCACCACGCCCTGCACATTCGCCGGGCCGCGCTCGCTCGGCGGGCCGTCCGCTGTTGTGGCGACCGTGGCCGCGCGGCCGGTGTCCGTGGCGCCTGCCAGGGTGTGGTAGCCGGGGATGTCGCCGCCGTGGCCCCACATCAGGCCGTCGCCGCAGCTCAGCGGGGTACTGATCAAGCCGAGACCGTACCGGGCGCCCGGCCACAGGCCCGGTGCCGGCACCGTGGTGCGCATCTGCGCCAGCTGGGCCGGCTTGAGGAGCTTGCCGCCGAGGAGCGAGGAGAAGAAGCGGTTCAAGTCGCCGGGGGTGGAGATCAGTTGGCCGGCGGCCCAGGCCGCCGAGGGGTCCATCTTGGTGATGTTCTCCAGCTTCGCCCCCGGCTTGGCCGCGAGGTAGCCCTCGGGGTGGGCGCCCCGTATGGACTCGTCGCCCGCGCCCGGGAAGTACGTGTGGCGCAGCCCGGCCCGACGGATGACCCGGTGGTCGATCTCCTCGGCCAGCGGGCGGCCGGTGACCTTCTCGACGATCAGGCCGGCCACGAGGTAGTTGGTGTTGCTGTACGACCAGCCCTTGCCGGGTTCGAAGTTCGCCTTGTGGGCCAGCGCCAGGTCGAGCATCGTGCGCGGCTGTACGTACAGATGCCGGCCCTTGCCGTTCGGGGCCTCCATGAACTGGGTGTAGTCCGGCAGTCCGCTGGTGTGCTGCAACAGCTGGTGCACCGTGATCCGGCGGCCGTCGATGCCCTCGCCCCGTACGAGCTTCGGCAGGTACTTCTCGACCGGCGCCGCCAGGTCGATCTTGCCCTCCCCCACCAGTTGCAGCACCACCGTGGCGGTGAACGGCTTCGTGTTGCTCCCCGCCCGTACCCGCCCGTCCACCGGCGCCTTCGCCCCGGTCCGTACGTCCGCGACGCCCGCCGCGTAGTCGTGCGTACGGCCGTCCCGCCCGAGCGTTGCGGCCAGCGCGGCGGGGTAGCCGTCGTCGTGCACCAGCCGGTTCAGCCCCTGCCGCACCCCGTCCCCCGGCCCGCGCGACTGCGCGTTCGCCACGGTCAGCGTGGTGCCCACCGCCAGCCCGGCAGCCACTACGGCCGCCAGCGCGCCCCTCTTCCGCCGCTTGGTCCACCACGGCTGCGCGCGAACGCCGCCGGGCCGGGGCCGCTGGGAGGTGTGGGAACCGTCGGTCATGGGGGCTTCTCCTTGGAGCGATGCGGAACGATGAGGAGCGGTGAGAAACGAGGGGCAACGGGCCGTCGGGCCGATGCGTTCACCCTCCCGCCACCGCCCCCGCCCGGACCATCCGCCCAACCCGTCCATTCAGGGTGTACGTAGCCCCCTGCCGCACTGGTGTCCCGACCGCACCCACAGCGCCTCAGCCCCACAGCACGTCAGCCCCTCAGCACGTCACATACGTACCGCCAGCGTCACCACCGCACCCGCCGCGTCATTCGACCCATTCGTCGCCCCCGTCGCCCCCGCCGCTCCCGCCGCGCTCACCGCATCCGCCGCCCCCGTCGCCCCGCCCCCTATGACCAACCGATCGGTCACCATCCGCGCCAGCCACAGCCCCCGGCCCGCATGCGCGCCGTCGAGCCCCGGAAGGATCTCCGGAATGACGGACTCCGGGAAGCCGGGGCCCTCGTCGGCGATGCGGCACTCCAGCTCGCCGCGGCACCGGCGCAGCGTGAGGCAGCCGCGGCCGCCGCCGTGCTCGACCGCGTTGGAGGCGATCTCGTTGACGGCCAGGACGAACTCGCCCCAGCGCGGTTCCGTGAGCCCCGCCCACGCCGCGCACTCGCCCACGGCCACCCGCAGGCCCGGCAGGTCCTCGCCGGTGAAGTCGCACTCCAGCAGCCACTCCTCGGCCCCGTCGCCGGCGGAGCCGACGGAGCGGCCGCAGTCCTCGGGCCTCATGGCCGCCTCCCCTGAGCCGGGCAGATGTCTTCCGGCACCTCCGCCAGCACCAGCCGGCGGATGGCGTCCGCGCCGAGCCTGCGCAGCGTACGAGCCTGAAAGGCGTCGCACCGCACCTCCGTCCGCCTCCCCTCCACGGCCCCTCCCGCCGCGAGCAGCAGGTCCGCCGCGCACCCCGCGCTGAGGAAGTGCAGATCCGTGAGGTCCACGACCAGCCGGCCGGCCGCCGGCGTACGCGCCATCGCCGCCTTCAGCGCGGCCGTGAACTCCGCGCGCGTCGCCAGATCCGCGTCCCCGCTCAGCCGCACCACACCATCGGCGTGCCCGGCGTGCCCGGCGTGCCCCGCGTGCCCGGCGCAATCCGCGTGCCCGGCGCACCCCGTCTGCCCGTACACCGTCTGCCCGCCACACCCCACATGCTCGACGTACTCCGTATGCAACGACCCCAGCCGTTCCAGCAGGTTCCTCGGGTGGGCCTCGGCCATGGCGTCCAGCACCTCCTTGCTGAACGCACGGCGGTCGTACGCGCAGATCTCGCTGTACGGGGCGGTGCCGGGGGCGGTGTCGAACAGATGGTCCGCGTGCGTCTCGCGGTAGATCATCGTCTCGATGTCCGCGCCGAAGTCCGCGCCGAGGTCCGCCACCCAGTGCATGTCGATGTACGCGCGAAACCCCTGGTAACCGTCGTGCACGGCGCGCTCGGTCGCTGACGTGATGCCCTCCCACTGGCGCTCCGGCGTGAACTTCCGGTGCGGGAGGATCAGCGACCGCATGCTGCTGAGCACGAGCTGGCCCCTCCGCCGCGCGGCCGCCGCGGCCGGGCCCCAGGAGTCCAGGCGGTCGAGGATCTCGCTCTCGGGCACTCCGGGCGCCGGGAAGAGCATCACTCTCTCGCCCCGCGTCAGCCCCGTCCACGCGAACGCGGTCAGGATGCCCCACGGTGTCTCGTCGTCCTCGTAGCTCACGAAGGCGTGGTCCCCTGGCCGCATCCGCTGTACGGGGATCACGCCGGTGCTTTCCGTGTCCCAGGCAGGCATCCGCCTTCGCCCTCTCCCGTTGGTGGCGCCGTCCGGCGGCCGATTACGCGGAGGCTATCCAGTGGGAATGGGATGACAGGCCGATGACCTCAATAGCGCCTACAACTGCCCCGAAAAGGGGTGGAAGGCACCGGGAACGGTCCGGTGCTGTTCGTTATCGGTCGTCGAGCGCCGCAAAATGCGCGGACCGTCGGCGGGAGCCCCACCACTGTTCCGCAGCCCCGGGCGTCACGCCGCCTTCTCCAGTTCCGGGTCCTCGCGGAGCTTTCCCAGCGCCCGCGACACCGCGCTCTTGACCGTGCCCACGGACACCCCGAGCAGCTCGGCCGTCTGCGCCTCCGTCAGGTCCTCGTAATACCTGAGGACGACCATCGCCCGCTGCCGCTCCGGGAGCTTGCGCACCGCGCGCCACATCGCGTCGCGCAGCACCTGCTGCTCGGCCGGGTCCGGCGTCGGCGCGGTCTCGCGCTCCGGCAGATCGTCGCAGGAGAACTCGTCGACCCGCCGCTTGCGCCACTGCGAGGTCCGCGTGTTCACCAGGGCCCGCCGGACGTAGCCGTCCAGCGCCCGGTGGTCCTCGATACGTTCCCAGGCCAGGTAGGTCTTGGCCAGCGCCGTCTGGAGCAGGTCCTCGGCGTCGCACGGGTTCGAGGTCAGCGAGCGGGCGGTGCGCAGCAGCACCGGTCCGCGGGCCCGTACGTACGACGAGAACGACGGGAACACGGCAGTGGATGCGCTCGTGCACACAGGCGTGGTCATGGCTCAACGCTAGAAGCGAGCCGGTACTCGGCGGATCGCCCGAAGGTGCCGAAGAACGATCCCTCTCAGGTCGTACTGGTCAGGGTTTCCCCACCTCCTCCAGGGGGAGAGCGATCAGGGTTCGTCAGGGTGCGCACCCCGAGCCCCCGAGCCCCGACCGCTCTCTCCCGCCCCCTGGGCCACGCCCGTACCGCGCCCGTACCGCGCCGCCGGCCCGTACGCCCCCGCCTACGCCCGCATCCACGCCCCCCACCATGGATGACGCGCGCAAGCCCCCATCGGATGACAGCCGGACATCATTCGAGAATGGGCAGCGGGCAGCGGGCCCCGGACACCGGACACCGGCCTCACTTGACGACCGCCACCGGAGCGTCCACCGCGTTCCGGTCGATGTTCATCCGCCGGCCGCCGTGCGACTCGGTCACATCGCCCGCGTACTGGTGGATCCTGCGGTGCGGCTGCCAGGCTCCCCCGGCCAGCGCCCGCTCCTTGTCGACCGACGGCCCCATGTGCCAGCGGGCGAACCACATCGCGTCGGGCAGGTCGTTCACCCCGGCCCGCCGCGCGGTCTCCAGGTGCCGTACGCCCGACTCGGCGCTGCTGTAGAAGCCGGGCAGGTACCCGAGGGCGCGGACCGTGCTGCTCCAGCCCCGGATGTACGCGAGGGTCGTCCGGGCGCACGCCTTCTTGTGGAAGTTGTACGCCTCCATGTCCAGGTACAGCGCGCTGCGCGGCGCCATCGCCATCGCCTTCGCCCGGCGCACCGCGTCCCGCCCCTCGGCCTTCCCCTGCGTCCAGGGGCGGGCGCCGATGCGTACGTGCTTCTTGTGGGTGTTCGTGACGCACGGCGACTGCGAGCCGACGTACAGGGGCAGCATCTGCCAGCCCATGGCGCGGGCGCCGCGCACCCAGCCGGGGCCGAGGTACGGCTGCTTCGGGCAGGCCCGGCCGCGGCCCCCGTAGTAGATGCCGACGGCGCCGTACGGGGAGGAGCGCCACGCGCGCATCGTGCTCAGCGACGGGGCGTGGCAGGTGTCGAAGGCCCGGCCCTCGAAGACGGAGGCGCCCCGGGCGCGCGGGTCGCCCGTGGTCGTACGGGCCGGGGTCGCCTTACCCGTGCCCGTACGCTCCGAGGCGGCCCCCCTCTCCTCGTCCTCGGTTCCCCGACCGATGTCGGCGGCGATATCGGCGGCGCTCACCTCCGGATCGAGGTCAGGGTCGGGGTCGGGATAGGGGCCGTCGGCCGGGGCGATGCGCGCGGCGGCGACCGCCCCCTCCGCCGATGCGGGCTGCGCGCCCACGCCCACGCCTCCGGCGAGCGAGACGACCGTGGCCGTCAGCGCGGCCGTGTATCCAACGAAGCTCTTCCGCAGACGCAGCCGGTTCAGCCGGCTCTGTGAGATCACTCGGCTCTGTGAGATCAGCCGGCACTGCGAAATCAGCCGGCTCTGTGAGATCAGTCGGTTCATACGCCGAGTCAAAGTGCCGACACATGGTCACCGCGCGCCGAGACGCCCCGCGTTCAGCCGTCTGCCCCGAGAAGCAAGCCGGACGTGGGAACGCCCGTCCCCGCCGTGACCAGTGCGCGCGCCGCCCCCGCCACCTGATTGACCGAGGTGCCGCGCAGCTGACGGACCGCCTCCGCGATGCCGTTCATCCCATGCAGATACGCCTCGCCGAGCTGCCCGCCGTGCGTGTTGAGCGGCAGCTCCCCGGCAGCCACGAACTCCGCCGCCTCCCCCGGCCCGCAGAAGCCGAACTCCTCCAGTTGCATCAGCACGAACGGGGTGAAGTGGTCGTAGAGGATGCCCACGTCGATGTCGCCGGGCGTCAGTCCGCTCGTACGCCACAGCTGCCGCGCCACCACGCCCATCTCCGGCAGCCCGGTCAGCTCGTCGCGGTAGAAGCTGGTCATCTGCTCCTGGCCGCGCCCCGCGCCCTGGGCGGCGGCGGTGATGACGGCGGGCGGGTTCGGCAGGTCGCGGGCGCGCTCGACGCTGGTCACCACGATCGCCTGGCCGCCGTCCGTCTCCTGGCAGCAGTCCAGCAGCCGCAGCGGTTCGACGATCCAGCGCGACGCCGCGTGCTCGGCGAGCGTGATCGGTTTGCCGTAGAAGTACGCGGCCGGGTTCCGGGCGGCGTGCCGGCGGTCGACCACGGCGACCTGGCCGAAGACCTCGGGGGGCAGCCCGTACGTATGCAGGTACCGCTGAGCGGTCATCGCGACCCAGGACGCCGGGGTGAGCAGCCCGAACGGCAGCGCCCAGCCGAGCGCCGCGCCCTCCGCCGACGGCTCGCGCCGCTGCACCCCGGAACCGAAGCGGCGGCCGGACCGCTCGTTGAACGCGCGGTAGCAGACGACGACCTCCGCGACGCCCGACGCGATGGCGAGCGCCGCCTGCTGCACGGTCGCACAGGCCGCGCCGCCGCCGTAGTGCACGCGCGAGAAGAAGGACAGCTCACCGATGCCGGCGGCCTGCGCCACGGTGATCTCGGGGCTGGTGTCCATGGTGAAGGTGACCATGCCGTCCACGTCGGCCGCGCGCAGCCCGGCGTCCGCGAGGGCGGCCCGTACGGCCTCGGCCGCGAGGGTCAGCTCGCTGCGCCCGGAGTCCTTGGAGAACTCGGTCGCGCCGATCCCGACGACGGCCGCCTTCCCGCCGAGCGTGTCGGCGCCTCGCGCACTCATGCGGCGCTCCCGTCGAGGTCGTTATCGGGAAGCAGTACGGTCGCGGTGCCGGTCACGTGGTTGCCGATCCCGTTCCGGCCGCGCACCGCCACCGAGACGACCTCCCCGCCGACGTCCGTCACCTCGCCCGTCAGCACCATCTCGTCCCCCGGATAGTTCGGCGCGCCGAGCCGGATCGCGACCTTCCGCAGGACGGCGTCCGGCCCGAAGTAGTCGGTGAGATAGCGGCCTACCAGGCCGTTGGTGGTGAGGATGTTCATGAAGATGTCCGGGGACCCCTTCTCCTTCGCCGCCTCGGCGTCGTGGTGCACGTCCTGGTAGTCGCGGGACGCGATGGCGCCCGCGACGATGAGGGTGCGCGTGATGGGGATGCGCAGCTCGGGCAGCTGATCACCCGTACGCACTCCCGCTACCGGCTCTCGGCTGGTCACGCCGCCTCCCTATCCCGCTCTTGCTCTCGCTCCTGCTCCTGCTCCTGCTCTCGCTCTTGAGTCAGCGACTCGCCCAGTTCGGCGAGGAGTTCGGGGGCCGAGCCCAGATAGGCGTCGAGCTGACGGCCCCAGAGGAAGTGCCGGTGCACGGGGTGGTCGAGGTCCGCGCCCATGCCGCCGTGCAGATGCTGCCCCGCGTGCACGACGCGCTTCCCCGCCTCCGACGCCCACCACGCGGCGGTGAGCGCGTGCGTACGGGCGGGGAGCCCCTCGTCATGGCGCCAGGCGGCTTCGTAGGCGGTCACGCGTATCGCCTCGGTGTCCATATAGGCGTCGGCGGCCCGCAGCATCACGCCCTGGTTGGCGGCGAGCGGCCGGCCGAACTGCTCGCGCGCCGTCGTGTATTCGACGGCCCGCGCCAGCGACCCGGCGCACACCCCGGCCTGCAACCCGGCGAAGGCGGTACGGGCCGCCGCCAGCACCGCCCCGCAGGTGTCCGCGTCCCCGATCCGTTCGGCGGGGGTTCCGGCCAGGGTCAGCCGCCCGGCCGACCAGGGCGCGGTGAGCTCCACGGGCTCCACGGACCGCGCCGCGCCCACCTCCGCCAGGAAGCACCCGGTCTCCGCGCCGTCCGGCAGCCGGGCCGGTACGAGTACGTGCGTCGCCGCGCGCAGCCACGGCACGGCGGGGAAGACCCCGGTGAGCCGCCAGCCGCCCTCGGCGTCGCAGGAGGCGTCCCGTATCGCCGTCGCCGTGCGCTGCGGGAACGCACCGGTCGCCACGAGCGTCCCGTCCCGCAGCCCCGGCAGCAGCCGCGCCCGCTGCTCGCCCGTGCCGTGCGCGGCGACCGGCAGCAGCCCGTACGCGCAGGTCGCCGCGTACGGGACCTGCGCCGTCGTCCGCCCCTGCTCCTCCAGCAGCAGTACGAGCCCGAGCAGGCCGACCTCCTCCACGGCGCCCGGCAGCCCGGACGCGCACAGGGTCTTCCACAGCTCGGGGTCGCAACCCGTGCCGGCGGCCTTCAGCCGCTCGTGGGTGGACAGGTCGCCGAAGATCGACGCGGCCAGCTCGCGCGCGGCCTGCTGCTCCGGCGTGGGGGTGAAGTCCATGTCAGCGCCCCTTTCCGTGCGCGGCGGCGTTGGAATCGGATTCGGAGCCGGAGTCGGAGTCCGAAGCGCCGGCCCCGGTGTCACCCGTCGCGCGGAAGACCGGAAGAGTCAACTCCGCGTCCACCCGGAGGAACTCCAGCTCCACCGGCATCCCGATGCGCACCTTGTCGTACGGCACCCCGACGACGTTGCTGATCATCCGCACCCCTTCCGCCAGCTCGATCAGCCCGACCGCGTACGGCGGGTCGAAGGCCGGGAAGGGCGGGTGGTGCATGACGACGTACGAGAAGACGGCGCCCGCGCCGGACGCCTCGAACGCCGTCCAGTGCGCCGAACCGCAGCTGCCGCACCCCGGCAGCCAGGGGAAACGCGGCGTCCGGCAGGCGTCGCAGCGCTGGATGAGCAGCTTGCCGTCCGCGACGCCCTCCCAGAAACCGGCGTTGTCGCGGTTGACGACGGGCCGGGGCCGCTGGGCTCGCTCCTTCGCCGCCGCGCTCTGAGCGGAACGCTTCGCCGCAGGAGCGTACTTGAGGATGCGGAAGCGGTGGCTCCCCACCGGCTCGCCGTCGACGCGTACGTCCATACGCGTCGTGACGAAGTACCCCGTGCCCAGCTTGGTCGTCTTGCGCGGCGACACGGACTCGATCGTCGCGTCGAAGGTGACCCGGTCGCCGGGGCGCAGCGGACGGAAGTACTCCTGCTCGCTGTCGGTGGCGACGATCGACGTGTATCCGGCCTCCTCCAGGAGCGCGAACAGTTCGTCGTACACGCCCGTCCGCCCGGCGTTCCCCGAGAGCCCGCCCATCGTCCAGACCTGCAACATCGTGGCCGGCGCGGTCGCGGGGTAGGCGGAACCGGCGTCGCCCATCGCCTCGCACCAGTGCCTGATCATGGGCTCGTTGACGGGGTCCTTGCCGACGCCGGAGTTCGCGGCGGCCTGCCCTTCGTAGGCGCGCAACCGCTCGTACAGCGGGTCCGCCTCTCCTCCCGTGGAAGCGGCGCCCGAGCCGGTACGCGCCTCCGTACGCGCCTCATTTAGCGACTCCGCGCTCCCGCCCGTACCCGTACTCGTACCCGCAGCCGTCACCGCTCGCCTCCCCGCCGCCCGCCGCGTACGTCCTCCGCCCCGGAATCGGACCGCTCCCTCCGAGAGGGGCCCTTCCGCATGCCGAGCCGCATCATGGCGAGGATTTCGCGCTGTACCTCGCTCACTCCGCCGCCGAAGGTGTTGATCTGCGCGGCACGGTTCATCCGCTCCAGTTCCCCGTCGCCGCCGGGGCCGCCGGCGTTCCCGCCCTCGCTCCCCCTCCCGCTCCCGTCCCCGAACGCGCCCGGCGAGCCGCCCCGTATCAGCCCGGCCTCTCCGACCACCTCCTGGCACATCCGGTACACCTCCACCGTGCTCTCGGTCCCCAGGAACTTCACGCCGCTCGCGTCGCCGGGGCTCAGCGTGCCCGCGCCGACGTCGTCGACGAGCCGCCAGTTGAGCAGCCGCGTCGCGGCCAACCGGGCGTGCGCCTCCGCCAGCCGGGCCCGGACCCAGGGCTGGTCGGCGGGGCGGCAGCCGGTGTCGGGGTCGGTCGTACGGGCGTGGGCCAGGGCCGCCGCGTAGAAGTCCTCGGCCTGCGAGCCGATGGCGGCGAGCGCGACGCGCTCATGGTTGAGCTGGTTGGTGATGAGGCCCCAGCCGGCGTTCTCCTCACCGACGAGGTTGGCCGCGGGCACCCGGACCGCGTCGTAGTAGGTCGCGGTGGTGGTGAGCCCGCCGACCGTCTCGATGGGGGTCCAGGAGAAGCCGGGGTCGTCGGTCGGCACGAGGATGATCGAGATGCCCTTGTGCTTCGGCGCCTCGGGGTCCGTACGGCAGGCGAGCCAGATCCAGTCGGCGTTCTGGGCGTTGCTGGTGAACACCTTGCTGCCGTCGATGAGCCAGTCCTCGCCGTCCCTGACGGCCCTGGTCCGCAGCGAGGCGAGGTCGGTGCCCGCGTCGGGCTCGGTGTAGCCGATCGCGAAGACGGTCTCGCCGCGGAGGATGCGCGGCAGGAAGTACTCCTTCTGGCGCGGAGTCCCGTACTTCATCAGGGTCGGGCCGACGGTGTTGAGCGTGACCATCGAGACGGGCGCGCCCGCCCGGTACGCCTCGTCGAAGAAGACGAACTGCTCGTCCGGGCCGCGCCCTTGGCCGCCGTACTCCTTGGGCCAGCCGATGCCGAGCAGTCCGTCGGCGCCGATGCGCCGCAGCAGCCGACGCTGCTCGGCGGGGTCGTCGGGCGGGCCGCCGGAGGGCAGCAGATCGCAGAAGTACGCGCGGAGTTCGGCGCGCAGCCGCTCTTGGGCGGGGGTGGGGGCGAGGTGCACGGGCGCGGACCTCCGCTGGGCGGGAATCAGGATTTCTGACTGTCCGTCAGATTCCTGACGCCTGTCAAGGTCCGTGCACCGCCGGGGCCCACCCGCGGGCACAACGCCTGCCT
>NZ_JBHVHQ010000202.1:0-11373 GCF_042800135.1 Streptomyces sp. NPDC057654
CTCTGGCGTTGGTGTGGGCAGGGGCGGCTGTGGGGTGTGTGGGGCCTGGGTACGGTGCGCTCCCCTGTTGTGCACCGGCCCCAGGGCCCCGCGCTCGGGCGGTGGGCCCGGGGCATGGCTTGAAGACATGCCTCGGCCGTCGTCGAACTGGCCGCCCGACGACTGCGCCCGTCCGACGTCTTTTTTCTCCGGCCCGGCGATTCCTACGCTAGATGCTCCGGTGTAGGGGAGATTCAAGGGACTGTGATGCAGGACACTTGGTCGATCGGGGAGCTGGCGGCGCGTGCGGGGCTGTCGGTGAAGGCCGTTCGGTACTACTCCGATATCGGGCTGCTGCCGATCTCCGGTCGCAGTCAGGGCGGGCACCGCAGATATCTGCCCGAGGCGCTGGAGCAGCTTCGGTTCATACGGCATCTGCGCGGTCTGGATCTTTCGATCGAGTCCATCATCAAGGTTGCCGACGGGGAGCTGCCTCTTGATGATGTGGTGGCTGAGCAGCTGAGCGACACCCGGCGCCGGATCGAGGAACTCCGCTGGCGGGAAGCCGTGTTACGGGCGTTGGACGACTGTCCCGGCGCCAAGCGGCTGCGCCGGCTCCGGCTGCTGGCGCGTGTTCACAGCCTGCCGCAAGCCGCGGCGGACATCTCCCGGGCCTGGCGGCGCATCGTGCCCGCCTCCGTGCCCAGACGGCTGACCGATCTCATCACCGCACAGGGCATCCCCGAGCCGCCGGCCGACCCCACGCCCGAGACCGTTCTCGCCTACGCCGAGCTCCACGCGCTCGTCACCGAGCCGCAGTTCCTGCTCTACTGGGCCGCGCCCTACGTCGACGACAAAGCCTCGCTGTACGCCGAGCTGCTCGACGCCTCCGAGCAGGCCGGCCCCATCGTCGCGGCCGGCCTGCCGCCGCAGCACTGTTCGGCGCTGGGCACCTTCGCCTCCGCCTGCGCCCGTGGCCGCGGCACCGAGGACACCCCCGCCCACCGTGCCTTCATCGCGGCGGAGTTCTGCACCACCGTCCCCATGTTCCGCAAGTACTGGGAGCATCTTTCCGTCGTCACCCCCAGCAGCGAACCGAACGTGGGGACGTCCCACAGCTGGCTCGTGGAAGCCCTCATCGCCGAATCGTTGTGAGGTGAGTACGTAGAGGTGGCTACGTATAGGTGGCTACATCGCCGTCGTTTCTATGAAACGCGTGATCATGGCGTTCACCTGCTCAGGCACCTGGAGCTGGTTGAAGTGGCCGGAGCCTATGGTCTGGCCCGTGGTGACGTTGGGGTGGGTGCGGAGTTCCGGTTCCGGTTCGCGGGCGTAGGCGGCCAGGACGGGGACGTGGACCTTCGACAGGGTCTCCGGGCCGTTGAAGTCGGCGACGGCGCGCCAGTCCTGGGCGGCTATCGCCGTGGGCATGGACGCGAAGCCGGTGATGGTGTCCTCCCGGCGGTACGTGTCGCTCGGCGGGAACATGCCGGACACGAACTCCCTGCGCCAGGAGCCGTCCTCGTCGGCCGCCATGTCGTCGACGGTGCGGGCGAAGAACGCCTTGAGGTGGTCGTTGTAGATCGGGGCCGGGTCGACCAGTACGACGGCCCGTACGGCGTCGGGGCGGGCCGCGCAGGCCAGGGCGACGAGGCCGCCGAGGCTGTGGCCCACCACGATCGGGCGGTCGAAGCCCGCCGCCGCCGACACCGCCAGTACGTCGTCGGCGAAGGCCTCCACCCCGTACGCGCCCGGTGTCGACGTGTCGGGGCGGTCGCTCTCCCCGTGGCCCCGCAGGTCCACCGCCGCCACCCGGCGCTCCCCGGCGAAGTGTGTGAACTGCGGCTCGAAGTACGAGCGGTCGCAGCACGCGCCGTGCACGAAGAGCATGGGCGGCGCCTCGGAAGCCGGCCCCGCCTGCTCGTACGCCAGGCGGATGGAGCCCGCTGCCTCGTCCACATGCTCCGTGTAGTTCGTCACCCAGTCCTCCAGGACGTAACCGATCGTGCTGCTCGTGCGGATCGTGCTGCTCGTGCTGATCTTGGTGTTCCTGGACGGCTCAACGCTCTGCGCGGAGCTTTGATTTCCCTCTGGCGCGATCATCGCGTAGTGTTCAACTCATCGACGCGGGGTGGAGCAGCTCGGTAGCTCGCTGGGCTCATAACCCAGAGGTCGCAGGTTCAAATCCTGTCCCCGCTACTTGAAAGTCAAGGGCCCGGTACTGAAAAGTGCCGGGCCCTTGGCGTTGCTCAGGGCGACTGGGTTCTACAGGCCGCTGCGTGCAGGGTCCCCAGCGCGCTCTTCAGGTCGCCCAGTGTCCGTTCGTCCTTGATTCTTCCCGTCTCCCGGTCCACCTTCGGGCCCGTCGCGTCGATCTCCAGGCACGCCTCCTCCACCACCGCCCCCGTCAGCATCGACAGCGTCTCGCGCAGCTGCTCCTGCGCGTACGAGCCGCCGCCGGGGTGCGGGGACGCGGTGATCACCGCGGTCGGCTTGTCGCCGAGGGCGCCGCTGCTCACCAGCCACTCGATGGCGTTGCGCAGGACGCCCGGCACCCCGTGCGCGTACTCCGGGCTGACGAACAGCAGCGCGTCCGCCCGGCGGACCGCCTCGCGCAGCGCCTCCACCGGGGCGATGGGCTCGGCGCCCTCGACGTCCAGGTCTTGGTTGAAGTGGGGGAGAGTGCCGATCTCCGCCAGGTCTGTCGTAAAGCCGTCTGTCGTGAAGCCGTCTGTCGTAAAGCCGCCCGTCGCGAAGCCGGTCGCCGCTTCGACGGCCGACTGGATCACCGCGTTGTTCGTCGACCGCTCGCGCAGGCTGCCTGATATGGCCAGGAGGTTCATACCGGGACCGTAGCCGGGGCCTACAGGAGGGTTTCCGACAGGACGCGCCATTCCGTGCGGGGGAGCGTGCCGCGGGTGTCCTCGGTCACCACCTGGATCGCCAGGTGGTTCGCGCCGGCGGCCAGGAAGGCGTCCACGCGTTCGCGGATGGCCGGGGCGTCGCCCAGGGCGAAGACGGCGTCGAGGAGGCGGTCGCTGCCGCCGCCGGTGAAGTCGTCGTCGCCGAAGCCGAGCCGGCGGAAGTTGTTGGTGTAGTTGACCAGGCCGAGGTACCCGGCGAGGTAGCCGCGGGCGGTGGCGCGGGCCCGGGCGAGGTCGGGGTCGAGTACGACCATGAGCTCGGGCGCGAGGAGGGCGTCGGTGCCCAGGGCCGTACGGGCCTCGGCGACCTGTTCGACGGTGGTCAGGTAGGGCAGCGCGCCGAGCGAGCGGTCGCGCGAGAGCCGCAGCATCTTCGGGCCGAGGGCGGCCAGCGCGCGGCGGGCGGCCGGTACGGGCCGGGGCGCGGCGTCCAGCGCGTCGAGGTAGGCGGCCATCTCGGAGTACGGGCGGCCGGCGAACGGGCGGTCCTCGCGGTCGCCGAACTCCGCGTGGCTGACGCCCAGGCCGAGCACGAAGCGGTCGCCGTGCGCGTCGCTCAGCTCCGCGTGCCGGGCCGCGACCGCCGCGGCCTCGTGCTGCCAGATGCTCATGATGCTGCTGCCGACCGTGGCGCGGTCCGTGGCCGCCAGGACGGTGGCGATGTCGTCGGGGGACGGGCTGCCGCCGACCCAGATCGTTCCGTAGCCGAGTTCGTCCAGCTCCGCCGCCGCCTCGGCGATCTCGCTCCGCCGGTCCGGGTCCTCGGAGTGCAGCGCGGCGCTCCAGACGCCGATCCGGCCGAGGCCGGTGATGGTTTCCGTCGCTGTGGTGGGCGTGGTGGAAGTCATGGCAGGGGTAGCGGGGGAGAGATTCAGTTTATTTCCCGGGCCCATTTGTCGTATCGGGTCAGCCCGTCCCGGACCGTCCCGGCCCCGCCGTCGCACGCGTCCCGGCGGATTCTCAGGCTATTCACAGACATCTGAAAGGGGGCTCTCAGACCGCCGCCCCAAGATCGGAAGCATGACCGCGACCTCGCCCAAGGGGCGTACCGAGCTGCTGCGAAACGACGGAAGTCCCGTACGGGTGCTCGTCGTCGACGACGAGAGCGCGCTCTCCGACCTGCTGTCGATGGCGCTGCGCTACGAGGGCTGGGACGTGCGCACCGCCGCGGACGGCGCCGGGGCCGTCCGTACCGCCTGCGACTTCCGGCCGGATGCCGTGGTGCTCGACATGATGCTGCCCGACATGGACGGGCTCTCGGTGCTGGGGCGGCTGCGGCGCGAGCGGCCCGAGGTGCCCGTGCTGTTTCTGACCGCCAAGGACTCGGTCGAGGACCGGATCGCGGGGCTCACGGCGGGCGGCGACGACTACGTCACCAAGCCGTTCAGCCTGGAGGAGGTCGTCGCGCGGCTGCGCGGCCTGCTGCGCCGCTCCGGCGCCGCCGCCCAGCGGAGCGACTCCGTACTCGCCGTCGGCGACCTCGTACTCGACGAGGACAGCCACGAAGTGGCGCGCGGCGGGCGGGAGATCCATCTGACCGCGACCGAGTTCGAGCTGCTGCGCTTCCTGATGCGCAACCCGCGCCGGGTGCTCAGCAAGCCGCAGATCCTCGACCGGGTCTGGTCGTACGACTTCGGCGGCCAGGCCAACGTCGTCGAGCTGTACATCTCCTACCTCCGCCGGAAGATCGACGCAGGCCGGGAGCCGATGATCCACACGCGGCGGGGCGCGGGCTATCTCATCAAGCCCGCCGCCGAGGCCCGCTGAGGCCGTGCGCCGGTGAAGCTCCGGCTGCCATGCCGTGCGCCGGTGAAGCCCCGGCCGCCACGCCGTGCCGGGCCGGCCGGGACGACCCGTCGCACCTGGTCGCTGCGCACGCGGCTCGTCGTCTCCGCCGTCGCCCTGGTCGCCGTCGTCTGCGCGGTCATCGCCACCGTCACCACCATCGCCCTGAGCACCTCCCTGTACGACCAGTTGGACGCCCGCCTCGCCGAGGTCGCGGGGCGGGCCGCCGGGCCGCCCCGCGATCCGCAGCGGCCGGTGATCATCACCGAGGACTCGCTGCGCTTCGTCTCCAGCGGCGGCCAGCCGCTCGGCACCATAGGCGCGTTCCTCGACAACAACGGCTCCGTCGTCGATTCCGCCATCAGCGTGCAGCAGAAGTCCGCCAAGGGCACGGCACCGCCCGTCGGGCGCGAACCGCTCACCGCCGCGCAGATCGACGCGCTCACCTCGGTCAGCTGGGACGGGCGCCCGCACACCGCGGACATTCCCGGGCAGGGCGAGTACCGCGTGAAATCCGCCAGCGGCGCCAACGGCATGTACCTCGTCGGCATCCCGACGCGCGAGGCCCGCGACACGCTCAGCACCCTCATCGTCGCCGAGATCTGCGTCACCGCCGCCGGGCTGGTCGCCGCCGCCCTCGCGGGCACCGCGATCGTACGGATCGCCCTGCGCCCGCTGCGCCGGGTGGCCGCCACCGCCACCCGCGTCTCCGAACTCCCCCTGCACAGCGGGGAGGTGGCCCTGCACGAGCGCGTACCGGCGGCGGAGGCCGACCCGCACACGGAGGTGGGTCAGGTCGGCGCGGCGCTCAACCGTATGCTGGGACACGTCGGTTCGGCGCTCGTCGCGCGCCAGGAGAGCGAGACGCGGGTCAGACAGTTCGTGGCGGACGCCAGCCATGAGCTGCGCACTCCGCTCGCCTCCATTCGCGGCTACGCCGAACTCACGCGCAGGGGACGGGAGGAGACCGGACCCGACACGCGGCACGCGCTGGGCCGCATCGAGTCCGAGGCGCACCGGATGTCCGGTCTGGTCGAGGATCTGCTGCTGCTCGCGCGCCTGGACGCCGGCCGTCCGCTCTCGCGCACGGAGCTCGACCTCTCTCCGCTCGTGGTCGACGCCGTGAGCGACGCGCGGGCGGCCGGGCCGGACCACGCCTGGGTCCTGGAACTGCCCGACCGGCCCGCCCTGCTCCAGGGCGAGCCCGCCCGGCTGCACCAGGTGCTGGTCAACCTGTTCGCCAACGCCCGTACGCACACGCCCCCCGGCACCAGGGTCACCGCGCGCGTCGAGCGGCGCGGGCAGCGGCTGGTGCTGGCCGTCGAGGACGACGGGCCGGGGATTCCGGCGGAGCTGCGCCCGCACGTCTTCGAGCGGTTCGCGCGCGGCGACGCCTCGCGCTCCCGCAATGCCGGGAGCACCGGGCTGGGCCTCGCCATCGTGCAGGCGGTGGTGGAGGCGCACGGCGGGCGGGTGACGGTGGACAGCGCTCCCGGGCGTACGGTCTTCGCCGTGCACCTGCCGGCCGCCCCCGCCGGAGGCTCGGCCGCGAAGGGGAGCCCATCCGGATGCTCGGCGGCGAAGGCGGGCCCATCCGGAGGCCCAGCGGCGAAAGCGTGCCCATCCGAGAAGAGCCCACCCGAGAAGAGCCCACCCGAGAAGGGCTCATCCGAGAAGGGCCCATCCGAGAAGAGCGCTTCCGCTCACAGTCGTTCCACAGGCTGAACACACCTCTGGGACAGGGGACTTGTCGAGAGTCGCAGCATGACTCATCCCCCGATCGACGCGTTGCCGGCCCGGGAGCATCTGCTCCTCGGGCGCACGGCGACCGTGCTCGATGTCGTGATCCCCGTCTACAACGAGGAGACCGATCTCGAACCCTGTGTGCGCAGGCTCCACGACCACCTCTCGGCGACCTTCCCGTACGGCTTCCGCATCACCATCGCGGACAACGCGAGCACCGACAGCACCCCCCAGGTGTCGGCCCGGCTCGACGACGCGCTGGAGGAGGTCACCGCCGTCCGGCTGGAGCGCAAGGGCCGGGGACGGGCGCTGCGCACCGTCTGGTCGCACTCCGACGCCCCGGTCCTCGCCTATATGGACGTGGACCTCTCCACCGACCTGAACGCGCTGCTGCCGCTGGTGGCGCCGCTGATCTCCGGCCATTCGGACCTCGCGATCGGCTCCCGGCTCGCGCGCAGCTCGCGGGTGGTACGGGGCCCGAAGCGGGAGTTCATCTCGCGCGCGTACAACCTCATCCTGCGCTCCAGCCTGGCCGCCCGGTTCTCGGACGCGCAGTGCGGCTTCAAGGCGATCCGGAAGGACGTCGCGGACCGGCTGCTGCCGATGGTCGAGGACTCCGGATGGTTCTTCGACACGGAACTCCTGGTGCTCGCGGAACGCGCGGGGCTGCGGATCCACGAGGTGCCCGTGGACTGGGTGGACGACCCGGACAGCACGGTGCGCATCGTCCGTACGGCCACCGAGGACCTCAAGGGCGTGTGGCGGGTCGGGCGGGCGCTGGCCACCGGGGCGCTGCCGCTGGACCGGCTCAGCCGCCCGTTCGGCACGGACCCGCGCGACCGCGAGCTGAGCGGCGTGCCGGGCGGGCTGGCGCGGCAGCTCGTCGGGTTCTGCGTGGTGGGCGCGCTGAGCACCCTGTTCTACCTGGCTCTGTACTCGCTCTTCCGGCTCGGCGTCGGCGCGCAGGTCGCCAACGGGCTGGCCCTGCTGGTCTCCGCCCTCGCCAATACGGCCGCCAACCGGCGGCTGACCTTCGGCGTGCGCGGCCGGGACCGGGCCGTGCGCCACCAGGCTCAGGGCCTCGTCGTCTTCGGCATCGGGCTCGCCCTGACGAGCGGTTCGCTGGCGGCCCTGGACGCGGCGGCGGGCGGTTCCGGTACGGGCGGCTCCGGCGGGGGAGTCTCGCACGGCGCGGAGCTCGCGGTCCTGGTCGCCGCCAACCTCGCGGCGACGGTGCTGCGCTTCCTGCTGTTCCGCGCCTGGGTCTTCCCGGCGGGGCGGGAGGGCGGAGCCGATGACGAACTGTCAGCAGTGCCTACGGGCGAAGGAAGCCGCTTCCGCCGCGACTACGCCCCGAGTACGAGTACGAGCCCCAGCACGAGCACGAGGAGCGTCCGATGACCACCCATCACCCCGACGCCCCCATGCCGCCGACGCGCCTGCACGGCGACCCGCGCCACGGGCGTACCGGCCGCCCCGGCCGCCCCGGCCCCGCACCCACCGCGTACGGTCTGTACGCCCGGCTGCGCGGGCTGCCGCGCCGCGTCTGGCGCGGTCACCTGGACGATCCGACCTGGGCGCGGCCCGGTCTGCTGGCGCTGCTGGCCGTGACCGCCGTGCTCTACGTCTGGGACCTGGGCGCGTCCGGCTACGCCAACCAGTTCTACTCGGCCGCCGTGCAGGCGGCGAGTGAGAGCTGGAAGGCGATGTTCTTCGGCTCGTCCGACGCGGCGAACTCCATCACCGTGGACAAGCCGCCGGGCGCGCTGTGGCCGATGGCCCTGTCCGTACGGCTCTTCGGCCTCAGCTCCTGGGCGGTGCTGGTGCCCGAGGCGCTGATGGGGGTCGCGACCGTCGGCGTGCTGTACGCGGCGGTGAAGCGGTACTTCGGGCCGGCCGCCGGGCTGCTGGCCGGTGCGATCTGCGCGCTCACGCCCGTGGCGGCGCTGATGTTCCGTTTCAACAACCCCGACGCGCTGCTGTGCCTGCTGAGCGTCTGCGCGGTGTACTGCGTGCTGCGGGCGCTGGACGACGGGCGCACGAAGTGGCTGGTGCTGGCCGGGGTCTGCTTCGGGCTGGGCTTCCTGACGAAGACGCTCCAGGCGTGGCTGATCGTGCCGCCGCTGGCCCTGCTGTACGCGCTGTCCGCGCCGGTCCGAATGCGGAGGCGGCTGGCCCAGCTGCTGTGGGCGGGGCTGGCGATGCTGGTCTCGGCGGGCTGGTGGGTGGCGATCGTCGAACTGTGGCCGAAGTCCTCGCGCCCGTACATCGGCGGCTCGCAGGACAACAGCTTCCTCGGGCTGACCCTCGGCTACAACGGCTTCGGCCGGATCACCGGCGACGAGGCCGGCAGCGTGGGCGGCGGCCGGGGCGGGGGCGGTGGCGGCGGCTGGGGCCTGACGGGCTTCGACCGGCTCTTCTCGTCCGACATGGGCGGTCAGATCGCCTGGCTGCTGCCCGCCGCCTTCATCCTGCTGCTCGCCGGGGTGTGGCTGGCCTGGCGCGGGCGGCGTACGGGCACGGCCCTGCCCTCCGGTCAGCGGGCGGCGTTCCTCGCCTGGGGCGGGGCGCTGGTGATGACGTTCCTGACGTTCAGTTTCATGTCGGGGATCTTCCACCAGTACTACAACATCGCCCTGGCCCCGTATATCGGCGCGCTCGTCGCCATGGGCACGGTGGTGCTGTGGCGGCGGCGTTCGAGCCGGACGGCGGCCGTCGTGCTGGCCGTGACGGCGGCGGGGACGGCCGGCTGGTCGTATGTGCTCCTCGCGCGCACCGCGCACTGGCTGCCGTGGCTGCGCTGGTCCGTGCTGGCCGGCGGCGTGGCGGCGGCGCTCGCGCTGCTGCTCGTGGCGCGGCTCGGGCGGCGGATGGCGTGGTGGGCGGCGGCCGTGGGCGTCGCCGCCTCGCTGGGCGGGCCCGTCGCGTACGTGTTCAACACCGTCGGCACCCCGCACGGCGGGTCGATCGTGACGGCGGGCCCGGCCTCCGGGATGCCGGGGATGGGAATGGTCATCCGCGGCAAGAAGGGGAGCCCCGGTGTCTTCTTCGGCCCGGGGCAGAAGGCGAAGAAGGGCCCCGGAGGACAGCAGGGCGGGCCGCAGGGCGGGCAGCAAGGTCCGCAGGGCGGTCCGGGCGGCGGGCAAGGCGGCGAGCGGCGCGGCAAGGGCCCGGTGCTCGTGGGCGTGGGCGGGCTGCTCGACGGCCAGGACATCGACGCCAAGGCGAAGGCCGCGGTCAAGGCGCACGCCGACGACTACACCTGGGCGCTGGCCACGGTCGGCTCGCAGAACGCGGCGAGTTATCAGCTGGCCACCGGAAAGCCGGTGATGTCGATCGGCGGGTTCAACGGCAGCGATCCGTCGCCGACGCTGGAGGCGTTCAAGAAGGCCGTGCGGGAGGGGAAGATTCACTACTTCGCCGAGGCCGAGCGGCTGGGCGGCCAGCGGCAGGAGGGCTACGGCCCGCAGATCACGTCCTGGGTGAAGGCGAATTTCGAGAAGGTCAAGGCGGGCAAGAGCACGCTCTACGACCTGACGAAGCCGAAGCCGAAGCCGAAGGCGGAGGCGAAGGCGGAGGCGAAGGCGGAGGCGAAGCAGGACCAGCAGAAGTAGAAACAGAATCCGGAATCTTGGGAGAAGCCGAACCAGGGCGCGGGGCGGCCGTTTCCGCGGCAAGTGGAATGCCGGTCGCTGCCGGTCGCCCCGTGCCCGCAAAAAATCACTTGTACGACGTATGAGCCCCTGTTGTACGGTGTAAATCTCATCTCAATCATACGCCGTACAAGGAGCCCAGTTGTCCGCGCCTGCCGCCATCCGGCCATCCGCCGGGTCGGGCCACCCCCAGAGGTGGCTGATTCTCGGCGTCATCTGTCTAGCCCAGCTCACGGTCCTCCTGGACAACACCGTCCTCAACGTCGCCATCCCCTCCCTCACCACCGAGATGGGCGCCGCGACCTCCGACATCCAGTGGATGATCAACGCGTACTCGCTCGTGCAGTCCGGGCTGCTGCTCACCGCGGGCAGCGCCGCCGACCGCTACGGCCGCAAGAAGCTGCTGGCCGCCGGGCTCGCCCTGTTCGGCATCGGCTCGCTGGCCGCCGCCCTCTCGCAGAACACCGGCGAGCTGATCGCCGCCCGCGCGGGCATGGGCGTCGGCGGCGCGCTGCTGATGACCACCACCCTCGCCGTCATCGTCCAGGTCTTCGACGACGCCGAACGCACCAAGGCCATCGGCCTGTGGGGCGCCGTCAGCTCGCTCGGCTTCGCCGCCGGGCCGCTGATCGGCGGCGCGCTGCTCGACCACTTCTGGTGGGGCTCGATCTTCCTCGTCAACATCCCGGTCGCGCTCCTCGGGCTGATCGCGGTCCTCAAGCTCGTACCGGAGTCGAAGAACCCGGCGGGCGACCGGCCCGACCTGCTCGGCGCGCTGCTGTCCACCATCGGCATGACCGGCGTCGTCTACGCCATCATCTCCGGGCCCGTGGACGGCTGGACCTCGTCGTCCGTGCTGCTGTCCGCCCTCATCGGCGTCGTCGGCCTCGGCGTCTTCGTGCTCTGGGAGCGCCGCGCCCCGCACCCCATGCTGGACATGCACTTCTTCCGCAACCGCCGCTTCGTCGGCGCGGTGGCGGGCGGCATCCTGGTCGCCTTCGGCATGGGCGGCTCGTTCTTCCTGCTCACCCAGCATCTGCAATTCGTGCTCGGCTACGGCCCGTTGGAGACCGGGCTGCGCATGACGCCGCTCGCGATCGTCATCGTCCTCCTCAACCTCACCGGGGTCGGCGCGCGTCTGCTGCCCAAGCTCGGCACCCCGCTGACCATCGTCGGCGGCATGGGCCTGCTGGCCGCCGGCCTCGCCGCCGTCGCGGTCCTCGGCGCGCACGGCTACGGCGGGATGCTGCTCGGCCTGGTCCTGATGGGCGCGGGCATCGCGCTCGCGA
>NZ_JBHVHQ010000203.1:0-11370 GCF_042800135.1 Streptomyces sp. NPDC057654
GGCCTGCAACGTCTGCGGCAGGTCACGGATGGCCTCCCCGGCCCGCCCCGCCTTCACCGGCCCGTCGAGCTCCGGCCCCGCCTCGAACAGCATCGTCCCGCCGCCCTCCAGCGGGACCCGCGCCAAAACCTGCATCAACTTCCCCTCCACCAGAGCGACATGGCGCCGACTCCTGACATGTGCAGGCAACCACATCCGTCATTCCCCGGGGAGACGAACGGGAATCCGCGTACTCCCATTCTTTGCGGGCGGGCCCGAACACCGACATGGTTCAGGCGGGGGTGTCTCTGGCCGAGCGGAACCGGCGGGGCCGCTGGGCCGAGGACGACACCACCGCGGACACCGTCTACGACCGCCCGCACGGCGTCGGCCGGACGGACCCGCTCGCCCAGGTACCGCTGCACGGGTTCAGCGAGGAGTCCGCGTGATGTGGGCCTGGCGCGGATTCCTCGCTGCCACGGTAGGGCCTCTCCTAGGCAGAGGGGTGATCCGCATGGGTCACGTGGTCGGTGAACGACGTCCACGCGGCGGCCGTGAAGGTGAGGACCGGGGGCTCGTCGTCGTTGTTCTGCTTGGAGTCGCGGACGTGGACGACGTGGGGCATCGGGCACGCTTCGACGCACTCGGTGCCCTGGTTGTCGCTGTAGGAAGACTTGAACCACTGGCCGTAGGGGCGGCCTGTGGCGGTGGTGTTCGCGTTGATGGTGATCAGGCCCTTCGTGCGAGTCGTTCGAGGAAGCCGGGGGTTTCATGGTCGGGCAGGGCGCCTCGGGTGAGGAAGTCGAAGCGGCGCGAGAACCGCTTGACGACCTTCTGTTTCGAGATCACCTGGACCGCTCCTACGACGGTGCTCGCCGATACGACGGGTCCGGGCAGGGCTTTGCGGTCGAAGTCCAGCACTGTGAAGTTCCCCGCCGTCAGCCGGTAGGCGGGGGCGGTCGCCGGGATGATCTGGACGGTGACGTTCGGGAGCTTGGCGAGTCGGGTGATCTCCTCGTACTGGCAGTGCATCACATCCGGGTTGCCGACCATGTTCGTCAGCGCGGACTCGTCCATCAGGCATACCAGCTCAAGGCCGCCTTCGGTGATCAGCTTCTTCCGGTTGATCCGCACTGCAACGGCGCTGTCGATGAAGTCGGTGGTCGTCTCGTCGGCGGCCTTGGCCGATAGCATCAGTTCACGGGCGTATTCCTCGGTCTGGAGCAGCCCGTATACGACTCCGGGACACCAGGGGCTCAGGGTCTTCGCTCCGGACTCGAAGCCTAGGTAGGCGGGCATCCCGGACGGCAGCACGGACACGTTCGGTGTCCACCAGTCGTCGCCCTTGGCATTCTTGTACCAGTCGAGCAGCAGTTCCTGGCCCTCGTCGTCGACGCTGTACGCGGTAAGAAGATCCACGTACTGGCCGATGCGCCGGAAGCCGGTCGTACCCTTCTCCAGGTTGGTGATCGTGGACGCCGCGCACTTGGCCGCCTTCGCTGCCTGCTCGCCCGACAGCCCGGCGTTCTCCCGCAGCCGGGCGAGCTCAGCACCCAACATGATGCGCAGGAACGTCGCTCCCGTGTTCGCCGCCATGTGACCGCCCCCTCCGGTGCCCGCCACGGTGCCCTGGCGACAGTCCCGGTTCGCTCCGCGCAGGACCCGGTTCAGATTGTCCGGACTCCGGTTCACCGCCAGTCATATACCGATCCTCCCCGGACCACAATTAGTTACGCGCTTCCGATTGCAATTCAAGTTGCCCTGGGGAGACGGTAGTTGGAGCAGCTCAAGTCCGGCGGCGGCTACGAGGAATCGGCTCCCATTGCCCGCTCGTGCCTGTCCGTCACCGGCCCACCTTCCGTTGGCATCAGGACTCTCCCCGTGCCGGCTGCCCGGGTGCCGGAGCTCTCACCATCAGCGCCATGGGCGGCGCGGTCCCCAGACCTGCCCTTTGGAGGAAGCGTGCTCCACCTGACGCCCCTGTCCGTTCCCACCCTCCAGGACGCCTACCTGGCAGTGATCGAGCAGGTCGCACACCGGCACGAGTACATCAACGCCCCGCGTGGAAACGCCAGCCGCGAATGTCTGAACGTCGGTTTCACGCTGGCCGACCCGACCGCCCGGGTTCCTTATCTGGCCTCCCGGAAGGTCAACATCGTCTTCCACTTCGCCGAGGCCCTCTGGTACCTGTGGGGCCGGGACGACCTGGAGATGATGGCGTACTACGCGCCGCAGATGCGGGCGTACTCCGCAGACGGCAAGACCATGGGCGGTTCCGCCTACGGCACCCGCCTCTTCCGCGCCGTCAGCGGGGCCAAACGGTCCGCGTTCGACCAGGTCCTCGACGTGCTCCGCAACGATCCGTCGACGAAACGCGCCGTGCTGACGATGTTCCGCCCCGAGGAACTCGCGATCCCCGACAACCCCGACGTCTCGTGCGCCCTCGCCCTCCAGTTCCTGCTGCGGGAGGGCCGCCTGCACGCGGTCTGCCACATGCGGGCGAACGACGCCGACCAGGGCCTGCTGTCCGACGTCTTCTCCTTCACCCTCCTCCAGGAATTCGCCGCCCGGCAGCTCGGCGTCCAGCTCGGTACGTACACCCACCTGGCCGGGTCCATGCACATCGGTGACCGGGACATGCCGCGCGTGGAACGGGTGCTGGCCGAGGCCGCCGGCCAGACGAAGGGCGGCAGCGGCTTCCGTTTCCCGGCCATGCCCGCGTCCACCTCGTGGGCCGACCTCAACGCGGTACAGGCGCACGAGAGGGCCCTGCGGACCAACGAGGTACAGCACACCCCGACCACCGTGGCCGAGACCGGACTCGACCCGTACTGGCAACAGGTGCTGCTGCTGTTCGAGGTGCGGCGGCAGATCGAGTTCTGCACTGCCGACCCGGTCGACACCACGCTCCTGGCCGCCCTGGACCCCGGATACCGGTGGCTGCTGGCTCACCGGTGGCCCGAGCGGATTCCCACCCTCCTCAACGACGGGAGCACCCTCTGATGAAGAAGCACAGCCGAATCCCCGGGAGCGTTCTGGACGGCGTGGACTGGTCCTGCTGGAGTGTCGTCATGCTCAAGCCGGACTGCCTGCGTCGCGGCCTGGTCGACAAGGTCCTGGACCGCATCGGAGAGCACGAGCGGATCGTGACCCGCGAAGAGGTTACCGTCGCCGACTGGCAGATCCACGTCCACTACTGGGATCTCCTCGTGGACCGGGACTGGTTCAGCATCGACGTCGTCAGCTACCTGCGCCGCACATACACCGGGCAGAAGGTCGTCATCGCCCTCGTTCACGGCGGCGCCGGGACCCCGGAGCGGGTACGCGCGCTGCTGGGCCACTACGACCCGGCCGTCGCGAAGGCCGGAACGATCCGCGGTGACCTCGGAGACGACAGCCAGGAAAAGTCGCGGGCCGAGGGGCGGCTGATCGAGAATCTCGTCCACACCTCCGACGATCCGCCCACCGTGTGCCGGGACTTCGGCACGTGGTTCGGAGCCGACCGCCATGAGCTGCTGTTCCCCTCAGGCCCGTCGGCCTCCGCACAGGAGACAAGCTCATGACCGCCGATGCCGCGCCCACCCAGGCCGGCATCAACTCCGGCCCCCGCGCCCTTGGGTTCATGCCCGCCGCCGTGCAGGCCGAGCTCGATCCGTACATGGCGCAGATCGTCACCTACCGCAAAAGCGGCCTGTCGGTGAACCACATCATCGGCTGCCCGCTGGACTGCGGCTACTGCGTCCGGCACTTCTGGGGGAACTTCGACGTCAAGGTCCCGCAACTGCTCATCGACACCGGCCAGGCCGTAAAGCTGCTGACCAGCCACGAGGGGTTCCGGCCGCACATCACCCCGCTCCAGATCTTCAACAAGGCGACCGACCCGTTCCTCCCCGGGGTGAAGCCGCACCTCTTCCAGATCCTTCACGCCCTCGACCGGCGAGGCTTGACGAACCTGGTTCTGCTGATCACCCGCTTCAAGGTCACCCCCTCGGACATGGCCGAACTGGAGAACCTCAAGCACCTGCGGGTGACGCTGCTGTTCACCTACTCCGGCATCGCCGACGCGCGGGTGGAACCGATCGCGAAGAGCACGATCACCCTGACCTCCCTGACCACCGCCTGCGAGTGCAAGCAGCGCACCGGAGTAATCCTGTACTGGCGTCCGATCGTCCCCGGCTGGAACGACGCGCCCGAGACCATGGCGGGCGTCCTGGAGGCCGGCCGGATGGCGGACGCTCTCGTGTTCACCGGCTACTACCACAAGGAAGAGAACGCCCAGTATCTGCGGGAACTGGGTGTCCCCGTCCCGTACGAGGACGATTTCGCGCGACGCAAGGTGATGCCGAAGGAAACCGACGAGAAGGTCATCGCCGCCTGGCGGGCCTCCGGCGCCACGACCCCGCTGTTCCGCAAGACATCCTGCGGGGTCTCCTTCCTCCACCGCGTCCCGGACTACAACGGGCACTGGGGCGTCAACGAGCTGTGCGACATCTGCCCCCAGGCCCAGCGCACCCTGTGCCGGGATGCGCACAAGCCGCCCACCAGGGCCGAGCTGAAGACGGTCATCGACCAACTCGGCTACGACACCCCGACCATGCTCGACGGCGGCCATGTGTGGACCGCCGGACTGACTGAGCAGCAGCGATACCCGATCCAGCACCAGCTCGGCTACCAGGTCTGGGACCTCGACCTGCCACACTTCGCGCACGCCCACGGCCGCGCACTCACCGGCTACCAGCCGAACAGTCAGGAGACCGAGCAGCTGACGAAGGCGCGTGGCAGGTTCGCCGAACTGGCACGCTTCGACGACGACTAAGCACTGCCCGGCGCACAACGGATGGGACGGCCCTCATGGACGAGACGAGCCCCTGGTGGAACAGCCCTGCTCTGGCAGCCCTCGACCTCGAAGGCACCGGCCCGCAGGACCCTCAAGGGGAAACGATCCTGGAGATCGCCGTGGTCCCGGTGCATGAGGGCCGTCCCATCCCGTCCGAGTCGCACTCGACGCTGATCAACCCCGAACGGCCCATCCAACGGCGCCCGTGGATCTCCCCCGGCCTCACCAACGACGTCCTGTCGAAGGCCCCGTCCGCGCAGGATGTCGGGCCCCGCCTCGCCGCCCTGCTGGACGGCAAGATCATCGTCGGGCACAACGTCCGTGTCGACTGGCGGCTCCTGCACCGCCATTACCCGGAGATCACCCCCGCCGGGCTTCTGGACACCCTCCGCCTCGCCCGCGCCCTGAACCCCAGCGTGAAGGGCCACAGCCTGACCGCGTGGCTGGAGCGACGCCACCTCACCGGGGCCACCACAGAGGCCGCACCCGGCTCCCAGCCCCACCGTGCCCTGTGGGACGCCACCGGCACCGCGATGCTCCTGTCCGCGCTACTGGACGACCGCAACGACATCACGATGACCGAGCTCCTCAAGATCGCCGGCCTCCCCGCCGAAACCAGCAATCCCGCCCCAGCAGACGAACAGCCCACCCTGTGGGACCTCTGAGCTGGGTGAGAAGGGCGGTGTTGTAGACGCTGCCCGTACCGAGCCTTGATCGCCATTCTGCTGGGCCAAGGAACGGCAACAGGTGCCCTCTCCGAAAACATGGCAGAGGGCACCTGTTACACGCGAGGGTTGGGCTACTCCTGCATGCTTGGCTGTTTTCCTCGCGTCGAGCGCGGGATCTGGTGCGGGTAAGCGAAAGTAGGCAGGGTATAGAGGGCCGTGAGGCGCATGAAGGGCTCCCGGTTCGATGCCTATACGGCAGGTACCGAGCCGGGAGGCCCGGCAGTATGCGCAGGGGGCCCGTCAGATGGTCGTGATGAAGGCCGACCATACCTGAGGCGTGACTACGAGGTGACCGCCGTCGGGGTCCTTCGAGTCCCGGACGTGGACGGTGTCCGAGCCCTTGGCGACCTCGACGCACTGGCCGCCATTGCTACCGCTGTAACTGCTCTTGCGCCACACGAGGTCAGCGGGACCACGTGCAGCCTTCTGTGTGCTCATAGTTCTCCTGCCAGTTTGTTGATAAGGCTCAACGACTTGGTCTCGCTGAGGGCCTGGGTACGCATATTTCCATACCGCTGTTCGAGGCGGCTGACCCCTTTCTGGCTCGTGATCCACACGGGTCCAGCCTGTCCTTCGACATAGCCGATCTTCTTGCCTTCACCCGTCTCCAGCAGTGTCAGCGGACCGTCGAATCCAGCGTGGGATTCACAGTCCGCCGGCATGACCTGGATCGTCACATTGCGCATGACGGCATACTCAGCCAGGCGCAGCAGTTGTTCCTTCAGCACCTGCCTGCCGCCGATTGGGCGCCGGAGCACCCATTCCTCGATGACGAAGGTCAGCATCGCGACGGGCTTGCGGGTGAGCAGCACCTGCCGCTCCAGGCGGGCTGCAACCAGGCTTTCGACCTCGTCGTCGTCCAGCGTAGGGCAGTGCGCGCCGATTACGGCGCGCGCGTAGTTTTCGGTCTGAAGCAGGCCGGGCACCACGAGCGTCTCGTACATGGCCAGGCTGAGGGCGCTGGTCTCCATCTCGACGTACTCGGCGAACCACGACGGGTGGTCCCCTACGCGGACGTCGGGAGCGACGACCAGGAGCACCCCGTGCGCGCCGAGGGCGTCATCCAGTGGCTGAAGGACGTCCTCCTTGACGAGGCGCTTTCCGGCTTCGTACATCCGGATCAGCGACTCGCTGACCCCGATGTCCTCGGCCAGTCGCTTTTGCGTCAGTCCGCGCTGTTCGCGCAGTGCCCTGATCATGCGGCCGAATGCCTTCGCGCTGTTAGCGAGATCCTCGTGGCTGCTGCTGTTCGTCACCCTGCTGCCTTTCTCCCGAAAATCGCACCGCACACCGGCGCACAGGGCGAACCGGTGGGCGCACAGAATGGTCGACTGACCGCACACGATCACACCGGAGAGCGCTGCACAGCACGGAAACTTGCAGGTCAGCACGGATTTTCTGTGCGCCGGTTACGTCTGGTCAGGCTAGCTTCGGTAGCCGATCGTTGGAGCATGTTCCCCGAAGGACAGCCCCAAGTCGACGCCGTTGACGTCGACTCGGTATCGAGTGAACCACCGCCGCAGGAAGCCCTAGCGTGGATTCCCGTCACGGGCAGCGCCATGCGCCGATGCGGCGTGGATTTCGATGCCGTTCGCGTCAAGGGACTTCTTGGTCAGGAGACGTACAACGGACTGACGGCACTGAACGGCCCGGACTGCGGTGCGGTCATCTACACGCAGCGCAGCGACGGCTACCACTTCCTCGTGCCACCTGGGGCGGCTGCATCGGTGCGGTGGCCGCCGGGGGTTTGGGCCGGCACGTCTTCTCGTCACGGTGCTCAGGAGCAGTACATCGTTGTGCCTGCCCTGCGGGGGGATACGGGCTCTGCCCGATGGATCTCCAGGCCCGGCGATTCGCTTTTCGTGGATGCCCAACAGCTCCAGTCGCTGCTGTGCCGCATCACAGGGTGGTGCCCGCGCACGGACGACAGGCCGACGAAGCCGAGCCAACGTGGAGGAGCCTCATGACCGTGCTGGAGGAAACCGCCCTCGCTAACGCCCCCCGCCGCGAGGAAGGCCCAACCCCTTGCGCAAGGAGTCCGAAGGTGCCTGATTCGAAAATCCATTGCCCCGTGTACGTAGCCGCTGTTCAGGCAGCTCCTTCTGTTTGGAGGGTCACTTGGTAGCCGAGCTGGTTGAGCTGGCTCACCAGGCGGCGGGTCTGCCTGGCCCGGCCTGTGCGTTCGAGGAAGTACTGGCCGCCCAGATCGGCGTACTCGACGTCGCGGGTGAACATGTGCCAGACGGAGACGAGGATCGAGTGTTCCAGGGCGACCAGGGCCCGTTTCTTGCCGCGGCGGGCCACGATGCGCCGGTAGCGGGCGGCGAGGTAGGTGTCTTTGGTTCGCGCGGCGGAGACCGCGGCCTGGCCGAGCGCGGCCTTGAGCCAGGGGTCGCCGTGACGGGTCTTCCCGGGTCCTGTTCTGCCGCCGGACTCGTTGTTGCCGGGGCAGACCCCGGCCCACGAGGCGAGGTCGGCCGCCGAGGGGAAGCGGGCGATATCGTCGCCGATCTCGGCGAGGATCACTTCAGCGGCCCGGGTACTTACACCGGGGATGGTCACCAGGAGTTCGACTTGGCGACGAAACGGCGCGAGCTGTGCGCCGATACGCTCGCTGAGTCGGGTCTCCATCGCGGTGCAGGCGTCGACGCGGTCGAGCATCGCGCGCGCCAGGAACGCGTGGTGGTCACCGAAGTGCCCGGTCAGGGCCTCGACGAGCGCGCCGGTCTTGCGCCGCATGGATCCTTTGGCCAGGTCGGCCAGGATCTGCGGGTTGCGTTGGCCGACGATCAGGGCCTCCAGCATGGCCCGGCCGGAGACGCCCAGGATGTTGGAGACCGCCGCGGACAGCTTGATGCCCGCGTCTTCCAGGAGCTTCTCCAGCCGCTGGGCCTCACGGGTGCGTTCGCGGATGACCTCGGTGCGGTAGCGGGTGAGGTCCCGCAGCTGCCGGATCGGCTCCGGCGGCACGAACGAGTGGCGGACCAGGCCGTGTTCGGTCAGCTTGCAGATCCATTCGGAGTCTTTCACGTCGGTCTTGCGGCCGGGCACGGACTTCATGTGGCGGGCGTTGAGGAGCCAGCACTCCACGTCGTGTTCGAGCAGGTAGAACGCAGGCTTCCAATAGATGCCCGTGGCCTCCATGGCGACCAGGGTGATCTGTTCGGCGAGCAGCCAGTCCCGCATCGCCAGCAGGCCCGAGGTGACCGACGAGAAGGTGCGGGTCTCGCTGCGGCGCCGCTTGTTGGACCCCGGCACGCGGATCGTCACCTTCACGTCCACCTTGCTGATGTCAATGCCCGCGCAACGTTCGTGAATCACTTCCACCGCCCCGGCACCCCCTTCCGTGATCGGCCGCGAGCACGCGATCGTCCGGCGGGGGTCCGGCAGGCCAGAGAGTCTGATTCACGTGCTCGGAGCAACACATCCGGGTGCCTGTCGATGGACCCCCAGCGTCCTACTGACCCACGGGCTCGGAACGCACCAAGGCGCCACGACGTCCGCCGGACGACCACACACCGATTTTCACGCCCACAGGGTGTCGCCGTCAGGCGCACCGGACTACTGACCCGCTGGCACTGGGCCACCCTCACCGACCTGCTCAGCGACCTCTCCCTCTGGGCTATCCCCCGGGACGAGAGGCCGCTCGCCGCCGCCTGAGAGCAGCCGCCCAATCCCCGGCGGCACCCATCCGGTAAGAACGCCCAGGGCCACCTTGCCCTACAGGGCTCCTCAATCCGGTCGTGGCGACGCCGACGGTGGCCCGGCAACGCTCTCGTTCTCCGCCTCATCTGCCCCTCCGTACGGACCGGCATAGGGGCCTCTGGCCGTGGACTGCCTCTGTATCGTTTTAGGACGGATTCCCGCCTCCGTCTGCTGAGGCTCGGGAAGGTCCTTACGGCGCTTGACCTCGCTGCGCAGTCCAGCCTCACGGTGGCTGGCTGCCTGCTCGGCCGTGCGGGCAGCCGTCGCCTCTGTCCGCAGGGTGACGGCGAGCCCGTTGTCTTTGCCTTGAGCACGTCGTAGTAGCTCGGACATGCCGTCCTTGAGGAAGACCGCTTCGGCCAACACCTGGTCGTGTTCCTCGACCGGGCCTGCGGCCGGAGCCAATTCCTGAAGGTACGTACGAAGGGCGGCGAGTTCCTCGCTTTCCCTGGAGCTCTGCTCGCGCAGAGCGTCGCGTTCGGCTTCGGCCTGCGCACGGTCTTCGCCGCGCAGCACGGGCCGTCCGAAGCGGCCGACGGCTTCGAGTCGCTGGTCGAGGTCGTGGAGGCGCTGGTCCGTACGGCGCTGCTCGTTCGATCCGTCGGCTATTGCCGTGGTGACGGAGCGGAGTTCGATGATGGCTTCGGTTCGCTGGGTAAGGTCCTGGTACCGGCGCTGAAGGGCAAGGGCATTGGGTCCGCTTCCCGCTACCGCCTGCTGTTCGGCGCGGGCAGCCTTCGCCCCCGCGCTCTCCGCCGCGCGCTGGGCGGCACGGGTCGCTGTGGCTGCTCGTCGGACGGCGTCACGCAAGGCGCTGTTGCCGAGATGCGCGTACGGTGCGGTCCCTCTCAACGGCATAGCGTCATCCGTTGCCACGGCGGACGGGTAAGGAGTGGCTGCGCGCCCTCGCGCAACCGTCGGTGTCGTCGCATCCGAACCCTCTTCCGTGTTGGGGTCGTCGTACCCGGGCACCCTGGGAACAGGCAGGTCGGGCACGATGTCGCGGACGTGCACGGGTACGGCGTTGTCGGGCAGTTCGGTGAGGATCATCCGTTCCTCGGTGCCGTTCGCGACTTCGCGGATGAGGCCGGCGACGGCGCGGTCGAGCTGCTCCTGTTCGTTCGCGGGCTCTCCGTGGCGTGCGCGGTCGGTGTCGGCCTCGTAGACGGACAAGGGGAGGAAAAGGTGCGATTCCGCCTTGTCTCGGCTCATCATCGTGTAGAGGGCGTTGGCCTGCGCTCCGGGGCCGTAGACCAGGGCTTCCTGGACGCTGAGGCCCTGTGACTTGTGTCCGGTGATGGCGTAGCCCAGGGACAGCCCGCCCTGCGCGATGTAGTCGGTGTCGACCCATTCGGATACGTCACGGTGGCCGTCCGCAGTCTTCTCCCGCCACTCCACGAGGACGCGGCGTTGCTCGTCCACGGCGCGGACGAGACCGCGGAATCCGTTGAGCACGTCTTCGTTCTCACCGTGGGTCCGCTTGGCACGGTAGTCGTTGGTGCGCAGGAAGACCTGGTCGCCGACGGACAGCACGAGTTCGCCACCGCCGGGGAGGGCGTAGGTGTGCTCCGGGCCGATCAGGTCCCCGCTGGCCTTCCGTAGTGCTCGGGCGCCTAGGTTGAGTTCTTCGACGGTTTCGTTGGTGGCGGCGAGCATGAGCAGTTGCTGCACGGCGGTGTGGTCGTCGGTGTGGGCGGCGCGCTTGTCGGCCCAGACGGTGAGCATCGCGGCGAGCGTCTCGTCCTTGTCGGCGAGAGCGTGTACGCGGCCGGTGCCGGCGAAGGACCGCAGGGCTTCCATACGGTTGTCGTCGCGCCAGAGCGCCAAGGCGCGGCGTTCGATGGCGTCCTTCTGCCGGAAGTTCTCGGTCAATTCCAGCCCACCGACGATGTGGTGGATGGCGGCGAAGCTGCCGCCGATGCCGGGCGAGTGCAGCTGCTTCGGGTCTCCGATGCCGACGATCTTTGTGCCGGTCTTCGCGGCGTGCGCAAGGAGTTCGGCGATGTCGCGGTCGTCGCACATCGCGGCCTCGTCCACGACCAGGACGTCTACTCCGGTGAGTCCCCGGCCTCCGGATCGGATACCGGTCAACCAGGACGCGAGGGTGCGGGAGCTGATCCC
>NZ_JBHVHQ010000204.1:0-11363 GCF_042800135.1 Streptomyces sp. NPDC057654
GAGCGGTGGGGCGCCCCTCGTCCGTTGAGGCGTCAGATCGTCTCCCCCGACTCCCCCGTCTCCGATGGCCGTACGAGCGTGGCGCCCGCCGCGTACTCGACTCCGTGCTCGGGCGGTACGGGTTCGCCGGTGTCGGCGTCCGTGCAGTAGGCGGCGAAGATCTCGGCCTCGCTCAGGGGGCGCAGCCAGTCGTCGTGCAGGGCCCAGCCGCTGACCCGGTCGTGTCCGTCGGGCGTGGTGGTGCGCAGGACGACGCCGCCTCGGCGCGCGGTGGCCAGGCCCGCGGCCAGCACGGTGCAGAAGAGGAGGGCCTGGGCCTGCGGCACGTGGAGCACTCCGCCGGGGCGGGGCTCGGCGCGCAGCATCGCGACGAGCGGGGGCTCGTGGGCCGGTTGGTCGGCCGGGATGCTGCACACGAGGTGGTGCGCTCCGTCGCCGGCCGTGTCGAGGAGCAGCCGCAGGGCGTGCGAGGCGCGGGCGAACGCGGCGTCCGCCCGGTCCTCGCCGCAGCCCCCGGCCCCGCAGCGGTTCGCCTGGGAGAGCAGCCGTGTCGCGTACTCCCAGGTCGCCTGGCGTTCGGCCGCGTCGACGAGGTGCGGCAGCAGGCGGTCGATGGGCTGGCCCTCGTAGGGCACCGTGCCGCCGGCCGCGCCCAGGTGGGCGGTGTAGCGGGTGCGGCTGGCGGGATCGTCGGGGGCGAGGCGGGTGTGGGCGCAGAACTCCTCGTAGCCGACGGGGTCGAAGAGGGCGACGGTGATGTGGACGCCCTGGGCGGCGAGGGTTTTCAGCAGTCCTTCCATCTGCCGCAGGTAGACCGTGTGGTCGTCGAAGGAGAAGGTCCCGTACCGCCGCATGGCCGCGAAGTCCCGCTCGTCGGCGAGCAGGGCCACGGTGCTGGGCGCTTCGCGGCGCAGCGAGCGCCGTGCGATGGACCGTGCGGTGGGCCGTGCGGTGGGCCGTGCGGTGGTTCGCTTTCGGTCGTTCCCGGTGTGCGCCATGACTCCCCCTCAGCGCGAGCGATCAATGCTCACTCAGAGTAGCCGCAGGCACTGACAGTAGCCTTGTGCCTCAGCTGTCCGCGGCGGCGCGGTCGTGGGCGAGCCGCTCGTAGAAACGCAGGAGTCCGAGGTCGTCGACGGACCCGGGGTTGACGGCCTTCTCCAGTTCGGCGCCTTGCAGCAGCCTCTTGACGGGGACCTCGATGCGTTTGCCGGTGAGGGTGTGCGGGACTCCGGGTACCTCGATGACCTCGTCGGGGACGTGGCGCGGGGAGAGGTTCTCGCGGAGGGTGTTCTTGATGCGCGTGCGCAGGGCGTCGTCGAGAGCGGCGCCCGGTGCGAGGTGGACGAAGAGGGGCATCCAGTAGCCGCCGTCGGGCTGTTCGACGCCGATGACGAGGGACTCGCGGATCTCGGGGAGCCGTTCGACCGCTTCGTAGATGTCGGCGGAGCCCATCCGAACGCCCCCGCGGTTGAGGGTGGAGTCGGAGCGGCCGTGGATGACGACGGAGCCGCGGGAGGTGAGGGTGATCCAGTCGCCGTGCCGCCAGGCGCCGGGGAACATCTCGAAGTAGCTGTCGTGGTAGCGGCTGCCGTCGGGGTCGTTCCAGAAGTGGATGGGCATGGACGGCATGGGTTTGGCGACGATCAGTTCGCCGACCTCGTCGATGACGGGCTTGCCGGCGGCGTCCCAGGCCTGGAGGTCGGTGCCGAGGCAGGGCGCCTGGAGTTCGCCGATGTGGACGGGGAGGGTGGGGACGGCTCCGGCGAAGCAGCTGCACACGTCCGTGCCGCCGCTGACGGAGGCGATCCACATGGAGTCGGCGACCTCGTCGTGGATCCAGCGGAAGCCGTCGGGGGGCAGCGGCGAGCCGGTGGTGGCGACGCATCGGACGGTGGTGAGGCCGAGGTCGCGGCCGGGGTGGAGGCCGGCCTTGCGGCAGGCCATGACGTACGCGGCGGAGGTGCCGAAGAGGGTGGTGCCGGTGCGTTCGGCGACGCGCCACTGGGCGGAGATGTCGGGGCGGCTCGGGCTGCCGTCGTACAGGACGATCGTGGCGCCGACGAGGAGGCCGGAGACGAGGAAGTTCCACATCATCCAGCCGGTGGAGGTGTACCAGAAGAAGCGGTCGCCGGGGCCGAGGTCGCAGTGCAGGCCGAGCTGTTTGAGGTGTTCGACCAGGATGCCGCCCTGGGACTGGACGATGGCCTTGGGGAGGCCGGTGGTTCCGGAGGAGTAGAGCACCCACAGGGGGTGGTCGAAGGGCACCTGCTCGTAGACGGGTTCGGTGTCGGCTGAGGTGAGCGCGTCCCATTCGAGGGCGCCTTCGGGGGCGGGGGTGCCGAGGAGCGGGATGTGCACGACGGCGCGGAGGGTGGGCAGTTCGCGGCGGAGTTCGGCGACGGTTTCCGCGCGGTCGTGGCGTTTGCCGCCGTAGCGGTAGCCGTCGACGGTGAACAGGATGACGGGTTCGACCTGCTGGAAGCGGTCGAGGACGCTGCGGGCGCCGAAGTCGGGGGCGCAGGAGGTCCAGACGGCGCCGACGGCGGCGGTGGCGAGGAGCGCGGTGACGGCCTGCGGGATGTTGGGGAGGTAGCCGCTGACGCGGTCGCCGGGGCGTACGCCGAGGCGGCGCAGCTCGGCGGCGAGGGAGCCGACCTGGCCGCGGAGCTCGGCCCAGGTGATGGTGCGCGGTTCGTGGGTCTCGTCCACGTGGAGGATGGCTGGCGCGTTGGCGCGGTCGGGGTCGGCGGCGGCGCGCAGGGCGTGTGCGGCGTAGTTGAGCGTGGCGCCGGGGAACCAGGCGGCGCCGGGCATGGCGCGGTCGGCGAGGACGCGTTCGTACGGGGTGGTGAAGTCGACGGCGAACCATTCGGTGGTGGCCTGCCAGAAGCGCTCCAGTTCCTGGACGGACCAGCGGTGGAGCGCGGCGTAGCTCGCGGCGGGGTCGCCGGGGACGGCGGGGGGCGCTCCGTGGTGCTCGGCGGCCCAGTCCTGGAAGCGGGTGACCTGGGCGGCGGCGATGCGGTCCTCGCCGGGCTGCCACAGGGGTTCCGGCTGGGCTGCGGGCTGCGGTGCGGTGGTCATCTGGCGTCTCCCGGCTGTCACGCGTCGTGGGCGTCGCCGCGCACGTGCGGGGTGTGCGCGGAACGCGGCTGTGCAGGACGATGCCACGTGATCGACTCTCACACCAGGTCCGGGGCCCTGCGGCAGGGGCGGTCGGCGGTCCCGCGTCGAGCGTGGTGGCGAGCGCGGCAGGTGTGGCGGGTGTGGATATTGGGTGTGCGGTGAAGGCGGGGCGATATGGCGGGATACCCCTGGGTGAACGGGAGTTGAACGGAGCGCGCGCCCGGCGGTGTCGGTGGCAGGGTGAGCAGCATGGATGCGCGTGACCTGGTGCGGTCGGTGAAATCAGTCGGTTCGGCACGGGGGCTGCGGTCGCTGCGGTCGGCGGTGCGGCGGCGGCGCCTGGACGTGGCCGGGCTGCCGCGGCGCGGTGCGGAGCGGGCGCGGGTGCCGGGTGCGGCGCAGGGAGCGGAGCCGCGGCCGGGCGGCGGGGTGGTGCGGTTCGCCCGGTCGTCGCTGCGGGTGCGGGTCGCGGCGGGCGGCGCGGTGTTCTGCGGCTGGGACGGCGCCGGGCCGGAGCCGTCGTACGCGCTGGCGGGGCCGTGTCCGGCGGTGGACGAGCGGGCGGTGCTGGAGCCGGATACGGACGGCGGCTGGCGGGTGATGTCGGAGCGGGTGCTGGTGGTGGTCTCCCGGCACGGCGCGGTGGAGGTGCGTACGCCCGGGGGCGCGGTGCTGCGGCGGGATCTGCCGCCGCGCTGGTGGGAGCCGGTGGACGGGCAGGGTCCGGAGCCTCGTACGACTGGGGCGGGGGCGGGGGACGCCGGGGCGCGCTGGGTGCAGCGGTCCGAGGTGGCGGCGGACGCGCGGTTCTTCGGGCTGGGCGGCCGGGCGGCGGGGCCCCGGCTGCGGGACGGTGCGTACCGGCTGTGGAACACCGATCCGGGCGGGTCCTTCGAGCCGGGGGACGATCCGCTGTATCTGACGATGCCGGTGCAGTTGGTGGTGGCGGACGCGGGGTCGCATCTGGTGTTCCACGACAACTCGTGGGACGGGTGGGTGGCGTTGCGGGAGGGGGTGGAGGGCGAGGGGTCGGGGCATGACCGGCGGGGCCGGTGCGAGGTGCGGATGGACGGGGGGCCGCTGCGCTACTGGGTGATGGCGGGGACGCCTGCGCGGGTGCTGCACGCGTGGACGGCGCTGACGGGCGCGCCCGCGCTGCCCCCGGCGTGGGCGCTGGGGTACCACCACGCGCGCTGGGGGTTCGGGGACGCGGCCGAGGTGCGGCGGGTGGCGGCCGGGTACCGGGAGCGGGGGCTGCCGCTGTCGGCGCTCCATCTGGACATCGACCACTACCGGGGGCACCGGGTGTTCACGGTGGACGGCGAGCGGTTCCCGGATCTGCCGGGGCTGGCGGCGGAGCTGCGCGGGCAGGGGGTGCGGCTGGTGTCGATCGTGGATCCGGCGGTGAAGGCGGAGCCGGGGAACGCGGTGTACGACAGCGGGGCGGCGGCGGACGCGTTCGTACGGGACGCGCGGGGGCGGCGGGTGCGGGGCGAGGTGTGGGCGGGCGAGTCGGTCTTCCCGGACTTCACGGAGCCGGGGGTGCGCAAGTGGTGGGGCGGGCTGTACGGGGAGCGGCTGGCGCAGGGGTTCTCCGGGGTGTGGCACGACATGAACGAGCCGGTGTCGTTCGTGCCCTTCGGCGATCCGACGCTGCCGCGGTCGGCGCGGCACGCCCTGGAGGGGCGGGGCGGCGATCATCGGGAGGCGCACAACGTGTACGGGCTGGCGATGGCGCGGGCCGGTTACGAGGGGCTGTGCGAGCTGCGGCCGGAGGAGCGGCCGTTCCTGTTCTCGCGGTCGGGGTGGGCGGGGGTGCAGCGGTACGGGGGCAGTTGGTCGGGGGATGTGGCGACGGGCTGGCCGGGGCTGCGGGCGTCGCTCGCGCTGGTGCTGGGGCTGGGGCTGTGCGGGGTGCCGTATTCGGGGCCGGATGTCGGGGGGTTCACGGGTTCGCCGTCGCCGGAGCTGTTTCTGCGGTGGTTCCAGCTGGGTTCGCTGCTGCCGTTCTTCCGTACGCACGCGGCGATCGACGCGGGGCGGCGGGAGCCGTGGGAGTTCGGTCCGCGGGTGCTGGAGCACGCGGGGGCGGCGCTGCGGCAGCGGGAGCGGCTCCTGCCGTATTTCGTGACGCTGGCGCAGCTCGCGCACCGGTCGGGCGCGCCGTATGTGCGGCCGGTGTGGTGGCGTTCGCCGCAGGACCGGGCGCTGCGCGACTGCGAGGACGCGTATCTGCTGGGCGATTCGCTGCTGGTGGCGCCGGTGCTGGAGGCCGGGGCGGAGTGGCGGGCGGTGCGGCTGCCGCGGGGGCGGTGGTACGACACGGCGACGGGCCGGGCGTACGAGGGGCCGGGACAGGTGCTGCTGCCCGCGCCGCTGGAGCGGATTCCGGTGCTGGCGCGGGCGGGGTCGGTGGTGCCGGTGGCGGGCGCCGGGGGCGGGGTCGAGCTGGAGGTGTGGGAGCCGGCTCCGGGGCGTACGGGCGCGGGCGTGCTGATTCCGGACGCGGGGGACGGCTGGGAACGGCCGGCGGCGGTGCGGTTCACGACGCGGTGGCGGGACGGGCGGCTGCGGGTGGAGCAGGAGGGCGCGGACGAGGTGGCGTATCCGGTACGGGTGCGTCCGGTGGCCGCGGGGTAGCGGGCCGCCGCCGCGCCCTCTTCCGCGGCGGCCTCCGGTGCTGCTAAGTGGAGGGATCACCGACCTTCTGGAGGTGCCCATGTCACGATCAACCGCCGCGCGGGTACGCGCCCTGTCCGCAGCCTTCTCGCGCGTACGCACCCGGTCCGCCGTTCCCTCGCGCGCGCCGGTGCTCTGCGCCGCCGCTCTCCTCGCGCTGGCCCCGGCCACTTCTGCTCAGGCACATCAGGCGCGCCCGGAGCGGGGGCCGAGGGCCCCGAAGGAGTTCGTGGCCCTCCGTGACGTCGATCCGACGATCCTTCAGGAGATCCGCTACATCACCCCGCACAACTTCACCGGGCGCCGCGTCGACGGCTACCGGCAGCCGGTGTGCCTGCTGACCCGGCCCGCCGCGTTGGCCCTGCACCGGGTGCAGCGCGGGCTGCTGCGCCGGGGGTACACGCTGAAGGTCTACGACTGCTACCGGCCGAAGCGGGCGGTGGCGGCCTTCGTGAAGTGGGGCGAGGACCTCTCCGATCAGCGGATGAAGCGCGAGTTCTATCCGCAGGTGGACAAGTCGCGGCTGTTCGACGACGGCTATATCGCCGAGAAGTCGGGGCACAGCCGGGGCAGCACGATGGATCTGACGGTGGTCCGGCTGCCACCCGTACCGACCCGGCCGTACGTCCCCGGGGAGCGGCTCGTGCCCTGTCACGCGCCCAAGGGGCAGCGGTTCCCGGACAACTCGATCGACATGGGGACCGGGTTCGACTGCATGGACACCCTCTCGCACACCCTCGATCCACGGGTGCGGGGGAAGCAGAGGGCCAACCGGACGCTGCTCAAGTCCGCCATGGAGCGCGCCGGTTTCGTCAACCTGCCGCAGGAGTGGTGGCATTACACGTACCAGCCGGAGCCGTTCCCCGACCGCTACTTCGACTTCCCGGTCTCCTACCGGTCCGTACACCGGCACTGAGCGGGTCGCGGCCGATGCCGTGCCGCCACTCTGCTGCGGACGACCTTGACGCTCCGTCAGCACCGGGGAACACTGCCGGATATCAGTCGGCACCGCCGCAGCAGGGCGTCCCCGGTGGTGCCACCGCTCCCCTGGCGAATGCCCTGTCGCGCTGATCGCCGACGCCGGGCAGGGGGCACGGGAACCCTCGGCCGCCGGCCGCCGCCTCATCGGGGAGCACCCCCCTGCACGGAGGACCGGGACGGTGTCCCGGGCGAGGGACTGGGAGCCGCAGTGGATCAGTTCTCCAATGGCGACATCTTCATAGGCGAGATCATCGGCACCGCGGTGCTGATTCTCTTCGGCGCCGGAGTGTGCGCCGCCGTCACTCTCACACACTCGAAGGCCAAGGCCGCCGGCTGGGTCGTGATCGCCTTCGGCTGGGGCTTCGGCGTGCTGGCCGGGGCGTACACCGCGGGGCCGCTCTCCGGCGGGCACCTCAATCCGGCGGTGACGCTGGGCATCGCCATCGACACCGGGCACTGGGACAAGGTGCCCGTCTATGTGGCGGGGCAGATGATCGGCGCGGTGCTCGGCGCGGTGCTGTGCTGGCTCGCCTATTACGCGCAGTTCGCCGCCAACGCCGACCAGGGCAGCGCGCAGCCGACGCTGGGGATCTTCTCGACCGTTCCGGAGGTCCGTAATCCGGTGGCCAACCTGCTCACCGAGGTCATCGCGACGATGGGGCTGGTGCTGCCGGTGCTGGCCTTCGGGCTCACGAAGGGGCTCGGGCAGTCCGGCACCCAGACGCTGATGGTCGCGTTCGTCGTGGTCGGCATCGGCCTCTCGCTGGGCGGGCCGACCGGCTACGCCATCAATCCGGCGCGCGACCTCGGTCCGCGCATCGCGCACGCCGTGCTGCCCATTCCCAACAAGGGAACCTCCGACTGGGGGTACTCGTGGATCCCGGTGGCGGGTCCGTTGATCGGGGCGGCGCTGTCCGGTCTCATCTTCAACGCAGCCTACTGACTCGGGAGACGTCATGATCGACAGGACCGGCGCCGCCGACAAGGCCGGCAAATACACAGCCGCGATCGACCAGGGCACCACCTCCAGCCGCTGCATCGTCTTCAACCAGGACGGCGCGATCGTCGCCGTCGACCAGCGCGAGCACCGGCAGATCTTCCCCAAGCCGGGCTGGGTGGAGCACGACGCGACCGAGATCTGGTCCAAGGTGCAGGCCGTGGTGGCGGGCGCGCTCGCCAAGGCGGGGCTGCGGGCGGACGAGCTGAGCGCGGTGGGCATCACCAACCAGCGGGAGACGACGGTCCTGTGGGACCGCACGACGGGCAAGCCGGTGCACAACGCCGTCGTGTGGCAGGACACGCGGACGTCCGCGCTCTGCCGGGAGCTGGGCGGCGCGGACGGCCAGGACCGGTTCCGGGCGGCGACCGGGCTGCCGCTCGCGAGCTACTTCTCCGGGCCCAAGGCTGCCTGGCTGCTGGACAACGTGCCGGGGCTGCGCCGCCGGGCGGAGCTGGGCGAGGTCGCCTTCGGCACTTTGGACTCCTGGCTGATCTGGAATCTGACCGGCGGCACAGACGGCGGGGCGCACGTCACGGACGTCACCAACGCCTCGCGCACGATGCTGATGAACCTGGAGACGCTCCAGTGGGACTCCTCGGTGCTCGCCGCGATGAATCTGCCCGAGGTGATGCTGCCGGAGATCCGTTCCTCGGCGGAGGTGTACGGGACGGCGGTCGGCCAGCTGGCCGGGGTGCCGGTCGCCTCGGCGCTGGGCGATCAGCAGGCCGCCGTCTTCGGGCAGACCTGCTTCGGGGTGGGCGAGGCGAAGAACACCTATGGGACGGGCTCGTTCCTGCTGCTGAACACGGGCGAGCGGCCGGTGGCGTCCAAGAGCGGGCTGCTGACGACGGTGGGCTACCGGCTGGGCGGCGACCCGGCCGTGTACTGCCTGGAGGGCTCGATCGCGATCACGGGCGCGCTGGTGCAGTGGTTCCGCGACCAGCTGGGCATCATCCGCTCCGCCGAAGAGATCGAGCCGCTGGCGGCGAGTGTGGAGGACAACGGCGGGGCGTACATCGTGCCGGCGTTCTCCGGGCTGTACGCGCCGTACTGGCGCTCGGACGCGCGGGGCGTGGTCACCGGGCTCACCCGGTACGTCACCAAGGCGCATCTGGCGCGCGCCGTGCTGGAGGCGACGAGCTGGCAGACGCGCGAGGTGGTGGACGCGATGTACCAGGACTCCGGGGTGCGGCTCACCTCGCTGAAGGTGGACGGCGGGATGACCGTCAACAATCTGCTGATGCAGCATCAGGCGGATGTGCTGGGCGTGCCGGTGATCCGTCCGGTCGTCGCCGAGACGACGTGTCTGGGCGCGGCCTATGCGGCGGGGCTGGCCACGGGCGTCTGGCAGGACCTCGACGAGCTGCGGTCGCACTGGAAGCGCGACACGGAGTGGACGCCGCGGATGGAGGCCGCCGAGCGCGAGCGGGAGTACGGCAACTGGCGCAAGGCGGTCGAGCGCAGCTTCGGCTGGCATGAGGACGACGGAGGGGCCAGGGAGGCCGCAGGAGCCGGGAAGGACGAGGCGGGCGGCGGCTGACCGCCGCCGCGTGCCCCGGCCCGTACGCCCTCGAACATCGCGGAGGGGTACGGGCCGGGGGCGCGCGGTCAGGTGCGGGCGTGCTCGCGGTGACTCGCGGACGCCTCCATGGCGTGCTCGACGACCGAGATCAGGACCCGCTTTGCGGATTCCCGCTCGCGCGCGTCGCACAGCAGGACGGGGACCTGGGGGTCGAGGTCGAGGGCGTCGCGGACGGTGTCCTCGGGGTAGCGGTCCGCGCCGTCGAAGCAGTTGACGGCGACGGTGAAGGCGATGGAGCGCCGCTCGAAGTAGTCGATGGCGGCGAAGCAGTCCTGGAGGCGGCGGGTGTCGGCGAGGACGACCGCGCCGAGGGCGCCTTGTGCCAGCTCGTCCCACAGGAACCAGAAGCGGTCCTGGCCGGGGGTGCCGAAGAGGTAGAGGACTAAGTCCTCGCGGAGCGTGATGCGGCCGAAGTCCATGGCGACGGTGGTGGTGGACTTGGCCTCCACGCCGTCGGTGGAGTCGACCGGCCGTCCGGCTTCGCTGAGCAGCTCCTCGGTGCGCAGCGGCTTGATCTCGCTGACCGCGCCGACCAGCGTCGTCTTGCCGACCCCGAAGCCGCCCGCGACCAGGATCTTGAGCGTCACCGGGTCGGCCTTGGACCGCTTGCGGCTTCGGTCGGAGCGCCCGAAGACCATGAGTCTCTTCTCCTGGGTGGCATGGATGGCGTGGACAGGGTTGGTTGCCAAGTGATCAGCATGTGGTCGGCTTTGGCAAGGGAACAGTACAACGTGCACACCGCACTCGCACGTCCCGCGCTCGTCAACTGCGGTCCGCCGAGGGCCGATCGCGGCGCGCCGGAGTCCGTACGGGCGCGGGGCCCGGCTACAGCGCCCGCAGGCCGTCGATCACCTCGCGCAGGAGGGTCTCGTCCGGGAGCTCCGCCGGGGGCACCGGTCTGGAGACCCGGACGAGCTCCGCGTCGATCAGATCGCCGACCAGGACCCGGACCACCCCGACGGGCAGGTCGAGCCCGGAGGCGAGCTCCGCGATGGACTGCGGGGCGTCGACGCTGAGCTCGACGATGTCGAGGTGTTCCGGGGACAGCGTCTGGTCCACCACGGCGTGCACGTCCCCGGCGTGCTCGTCCAGGGACTCGTCGGCGATGACGACCGCGATCAGGTCGAGTTTCGCCTCGGCCGCGCTGCGGGTGCGGCCGCGCGTCATGGCGTACGGCCGTACCACGGGGCCTGCCGCGTCGTCGAACCAGTGGGCCTGGCCGCCGCCGTCTTCGGTCATGCCCGTAGTCACCCGTCGGCGGCCACGCCGGTCCGCGGAGCGGCGGCCAGGTGCGCCCCCACGCGCTTGACGAGGAGCGTCATCTCGTAGGCGACGAGCCCGACGTCCGAGTCGGCGTCGGCAAGCACGGCCAGACAGCTGCCGTCGCCCGCGGCGGTGACGAAGAGGAACGCCTCGTCGAGCTCGACGACGGTCTGCCTGACCTTGCCGGCCTCGAAGTGCCGGCCCACGCCCTTGGCGAGGCTGTGGAAGCCGGAGGCGACGGCTGCCAGATGTTCACTGTCCTCACGGGTCAGCTCCTTGGATGTGCCGGTCGGCAGGCCGTCCCCGGAGAGTACGAGCGCCTTGCGGATGCTGCCGACGCGCTCGACGAGCTCGTCGAGCAGCCAGTTCAGCTCGCCGGTGCTCGTGGACGCGCTGCGTGCTGCGGCCTTCGGTGCGGTCATCGACCGTCCCCTTCAGATGTCGTTCCTTGTGCGGTGGATGCCGTGCCGTCGGGTTCGCGTGCGTTGTGCTCGCGCCCGCGCTGCCAGCCGCGCTGGAGCGAGGCCATCCTGGCCCGCACCTCGTCGGCGTCGCGCTCGGGCTCCGGATCGGCAGGGCCCGCGGCGGCGGCCTGCCCCGCGGGGTCGTTCTTGAGCTGGGGCGCGAGGCTGGCCTGCCGCACCCGCCGGGGCAGCGCGACGGTCTTCTCGTCCCGCCGCGCGCCGCCCGTGCTGTCGTCCTCGGCGGCCGGCCCGCGGTGGTCGGCGG
>NZ_JBHVHQ010000205.1:0-11362 GCF_042800135.1 Streptomyces sp. NPDC057654
AGGCTGCGGTGTCTTCGGCCATCCGGTCGGCTGCCCAGCGGCGGACGGCAGTGGGGTCGTAGCGGATGTGGCGGCCGACGCGGAAGCCGGGCGGGCCGGTGCGTTTCTTGCGCCACTGATAGACGGTCTCCAGCGGCACGTCGAAGAGGCCGGCGACGTCTTCGGGGGTGAGGTAGCGGTCGGGGAGGCCGGCGCGGAGCAGAGCGAGGAGCTTCGCGATGTCGTCTCCGTCGAGTGCCGAGAGGTCAAGCGAATGGGGTGGGGCGCTCACAGCTCCTCCTTTTGGGGTGGGCGGGATCTGGCTCTCAGGCAGGGCGTGGTGCCGGAAACCCCGGTTTCGGAGACAGAACCCCGAAAACCCCCCGTACGGGCCCGTGACCTGCGCAAACGACCATGATCGCGCTAGTGAAAAAACCTCAAAAAACTCTGACAGAACCTCGGGGCGCCCCTCGTCGGCGCGGGTGATGCTGTGCGCCGTGCCGGTACCGCTGTGCTGCGGCGCGCGGGGTTCCCGGCCTGCGGTCCGCGTGCGACCGTGGTGGGGTGACGGGCCATCACGGGGTTCGCATCGTTGACGGGCGGGTGGTCACCGCGCCCGGGGTTGGGCCGGTGGCGCAGGCGTGGCTGCCGCTGGACGGACAGGTCGTCGTGAAGATCCCGCCTCTCAAGGGAAACTATCGCTGGCTGCACGAGACGGTGCGCATCCGGTCCCCGAAACTGCTCGGGGACCGGTGGGAGTTGCCGCGCAATTGCCTGGCGCGGCTGGTGACGGCGGCGATCGACCGGTACGGGTTCATCGTGCTCTGGCGGGACATGTCGAAGCTGTCGCGGTGTACGAGGGCGTGCTTGGAGGCGATGGGCGCAGAGTGCCACTGCTCGTGCCTGGGGGCACACCATGGCCAGGCGTCCGGGGGGTGGTTCGAGCGGGTCGGCGATGCGGTGGTGGCGGACCGTGGCGAGTACACCCGCACGGCGGTCGTCTACGGCGCGCGGGGCAGCAGCGCGGATGCCGTGATGTATGGCGGCGAGTTGTCGGGGGAGCAGTACCGGGTGGACCGCGCGGGGCGCCGGGGGTGGCCGCCGGCCGCGCGGTTCATGTGCGCGGGGTGCATGAGCGTGCGGGCGAGCGTGTGGGACCACTGCCACACGCACGGGTTCGTGCGCGCACCGCTGTGCAATCGCTGCAATACCCGCCATTGGAGCGGATGGCGGCCCGAACTTGGCCGGTCGGAGTGCAGTCGCAATCTCGATGACAGCTACTACGGCTGGTGCCCGGAGCGGGCCGACGGCCGGCGGGCATGCAGTGCGTAGCCCACTGCCCCCGCGTGCGCGCCCGAGGTTTTGTCGGAGTTTCCGGAGGTTTTGTCAGAGTGCGGATCATAGGTGTTTGTGCAGGTCAGCGGGGCGGGGGCGGGGTTTTGTCAGTTCTGTCAGCGGGGTGGGGGGTTATGCGTCGGGCCCCGCGAGGAGGCGGGGGTGGGTGTCGTAGCGGGGTTTGGGGGGCCGGCCGCCGCGGCTGGTGCGTGGGGGCTGGGGCTGCTGGCGGATCCAGCCGTGTTCTTCGAGGAGGAGCAGGGCGGGGTCCAGGTCGGCCATGGCGGGGAAGTCGGAGCGGGGCAGGGCCCGGTAGAGCTTGCGGGCGTTGAAGCCGGTGAGCCGGGTGTCTTTGAGGTACTGGTAGACGGTGCGGGCGGGGCTGTGGGCGGGGTCGGCGCTCATGGCGCCGAAGACGTCCAGGGCGTGGGCGGTGAAGTAGTCCCCCAGCCGGGTGGCGGCGTCCATCACGGGGGCATCGACGGGGCGTTGCCATCCGTCATCAAGGTGGGTGGCCAGGTGCAGGAGACCGGCGATGCGGGCGACCGCGCCGTCCCGTTTGGACGCCCATTTGGTGATGGGCGCGAGGGCCCCGCCCTTGCCCAGACCGGTCTCGGTGACTTCCTGGTAGGCCAGCAGCGTTTTGTCGGCGTCAGGGGTGAGCGCGAGTTCGGCGGGCTCGGTGCGGGCGGCCAGCGCGAGGGCCAGGCTGCCCAGGTGGCGGGCGTAGGCGGCGGTGACGTGCTCGGGGATGAGGTCGGGGGTCAGGTTGCGGTGCCCGACGAGGGACTGGGGCTTGGAGTACAGGAAGCGGGCGAGGAGACCGCGGCCGTCGGCGCCTTCGACGCGGCCGATGGCGTCGAGGACGTCCGGCTGGACGGCGATGCCCATCGTGACGGCGGGCCGGTCCACGCACTGGGCTTCGCGGCCCTGCCGGTTGACGCGGATCATGTCCCCGGCGTGCCCTTTGAGGAACATGCCCAGGTTGGGCTTGCTGCTGTAGCGGCCGGCCATGATGTCGAAGATGTCGCCCTCGGGCGACATCAGGCTGATCCGGCCGCCCTGCTGCTCCAGGGCGGTGGCGAGGTTCTCCGGCGTGATGTCGTCCGCGACCAGCTGCGGGATGTGGGGAACGGTGAGCTCCTCGGCTTCCTGGGCGAGGTGCACGGCATCGGCGGTGAGTGCCTCGCGCTGCTCCGGGTCTGCGGCGGCGGCCTTCTGCGCCGCCTTCTCCGCGGCCTTTTCCGCGAGGCGCAGCTTCGTTTCCGCTTCGGCTCGCAAGGGGCCGGACAGGTCCACCAGTGCCTTCTCCGCGGCCAGCAGGGGGCCGGTCATGAGGGAGAAGACCGCGCTCTTGCGGTTGCCCGGGTCGAGGGCGCACACGGTGTAGAGGTTCAGCGGCTCGCACCACTGGCCGCGGATGCGCACCGTCACGCGCCCGCCGGCGGTGGTGGCCAAGACCGCCAGCGCCAGGCACCCCGCCAGATCGACGGGGGTCTGGGTCTCCTCGGCGATCGCGGCGGTCATGTCCCGCAGCCACGGCGGCAGGGCATCGACGGGGAAGGCCGGGAGATCCTGGCAGGCCGTCAGGGGCACCGGTTCGTCCCACACGGGCCCGGCGATGTCCTCGGCTGTCAGCGGGTCGAAACCCGCCCACAGGTCATCGGACGCGGTCATGCCTCATTCCTCCTTCGCGCCCACAGGGCGGCCAGTTCGGCCGTCACGTGGGGGCAGCGGGTTTCGCGGTGTTCGGTCCAGTCGGCGACCAGTCGCTTCACGTCTGCCGCTCCGGTGGCGGTGGCTTCGAAGTCGCCGCAGCCGCAGCGGGCCGTCGCGGCGGGGGTGGTGGCGTAGCGGTGCGGATCCCACATGGCGCGAGGGTCCGGCGGCGCGCTGATGTACAGCCCGTAGAACGGGAGCTCCTGCGGGCTGTTCGGAGAGGTGGGCTGCGGGTCAGGGCGAAGTGCTGAAGGGACGCCCTGCCGGGCGGCGACCTTCGGCGCGCCACTGCCGGTGGCCGGGGCTGGTTCGGCGGACCTACGCCGGTCCGCAGCCGGGCTGCAAGAGGCTGTACCACTGCCGCCCGGGAGTGTTACAGCTTCTGTGAGCGTGGCGGTCTGCGGCGGGTTGCCGGGCCGGGCGCTCATGCTGCGACCTTCCGGGGCCGCCTGCTTCCGGCGCGCAGGCCGGAGGCGATGGTGCGGCGGGTCTCGCCTTCGCCCTGGCCGACCCGGTGGGCGGCGTCGGTGAGCCAGGCCGTCACGTCCGCCTCCGCGAGGGCCCCGCCGGCTGCGAGCTGGCCCAGGGCCACGGAGGCGAGGAACAGGGCGTTGTTGCGCTCCCCGGGCAGCGCGTCGGTGACGCGGGCGAGTTCGCCGTTGACGGCCGCCTCAAGCCACCGCGCGTGCCGGTCGTGCGGCAGCGTCACCTTGACCGGCTTCTGCGGGGGCAGGGGCGCGGGAGCGAGCAGGTCCAGCAGCCAGGCGGGCACCACGGGCAGCGGACCGTCCCGGACGACCTCGTATGCGCCGGAGGCCGTGGTACTGCCGGCGGCCACGACGTTGCCGCCCCACGCCCGGACGTCAATTTTCCTGGCGAGTCTGCCCGCGCTGCTGGCCACCCGGACACCGGCAGGTGCGGTGAAGTACAGATGGGACCCGCCCGACGGGGTGCGCACCGCGCGAGCGTCCGGCACGGCCTCCCCGGCGCGCTCGCACAGCGCGGCGAAGGCCACCGCGCCAGGCAGGGTTCCTTCGGGGTCGGTGTCCTTGGGCATGTCCAGGTCGATGACGACCAGGCCGGACGGGCCGGGCGCGAGGCCCACGTTGTAGGGGGCGTGGACCCACGCCTGTTCGATGCGCTGCGGGTCGGTGGTGGCGCGCTGTTCCCACTTGCGGTGCCCGCCGGCGCACACCCCGGTGAGCGGGCAGTGGTCTGCGCCGTGCAGGGCGGGCCGTTTCCCGCCCGGCACCAGCGGGTGGACGTACCACCCGCGGTCGGCGGCGGCCAGGGCGGCGGCGAGCAGTTCGACACGGTCGAGCGGCACGGCAGGGGGTTCGGGCCGGTCTGGCGGGACATTGGCAGGGTGGGTCATGCTGGACTCCCTGGCTCTCTGTGGAGTTGTGCTGGGGTGAGGGCGGCCCGGCTTTGGCGAGACGGGGCCGCCCTCGGTGCGTTCAGGCTGCGGCGTTGTCCGGGTCCGGGGCGGGGGTCGTTCCGGTCCGGTCGGCGAGGAGTCGCAGGGCGGCTTCGGCCTGTCGGGGGATGACGCCGTTGCCCAGGGCCTTGAGTTGGGCGTTGCGGCTCAGTCCGGGGACGGCGGTGACGTGGCCTGCGGGCAGGCCCATCAGCCATTCCACGAACGGCGGGGCTAGCCGGCCTTGCGTGTCGACCGCGCCGGGCGCGGGGCGGTCGAGGACGTGTTCCCAGCGGTGGATGGCGGGGGCGTAGGGGCCCCAATCCGGTGTGCCACCGCCGGAAGCGCCAGGTCCCCCTTCGATCCCCGCTGGTTCGGGCCGCCGTTGGTGCCGTCCGTCGCCCTCGGGGTGGGCAGGAGTGCTCCCCGCAGGGTCGGGTTCCCCCGCCCGTAGGTCGCGCTCTGCCGGTCCCCGCCGGCTGCCGTCGGCGTCGGCAGGAGCGGCAGCACCACCTGGGACAGGGGCGGCCGGAACCCTTCCGAGGCCCGGCGGCCGGGCGTCCCGGTGTCCGTCGCGCGGGGCGTCGGCAGGAGGGACACCGTCGTGCGCAGGTCCATCCCCCCGTCCCCGTGGGTCCCGGTTCCGTTGGTGTCCGAGGTGCGGGGCGTCGGGAGCAGGGCCGCCGCGTTCGGCAACTGCCCGTCGTAGCCCGCCCCCTTCCAGTCGCGGGCCGTCGGCGTCGGGAGCTGTGGCGAGGAGGAAGAGCCGTTTGCGTTGGTGGGGAGCGCCGACCTCGTCCGCGCGTACAAGGCACCAGTGAGCATCGAACCCGAGGTCGGCAAGGTCACTGAGGACGTCTCCGAATCCCAGTCGAAGGTGGTTCGCGACGTTTTCAAAGATCGCGTATCGGGGTCGTAGAACGCGAAGGGCACGGGCAATCCACGGCCAGAGGTGGCGGTCATCGGCGGTTCCCTTCCGGTGTCCGGCGGTGCTGAACGGCTGGCACGGATACCCGCCGCACACGATGTCGACCGGTTCGACCGTGGCGAAGTCGGCGGCGGTCAGGTCTCCGAGGTTGGGGACGTCGGGGTGGTGGTGGGCGAGGACGCGGGCCGCGCCGGGGTCGTTGTCGCAGACGAGATGACCGCCGAACACCTCGCGTACGGCGGCATCGAGACCGCCGTAACCGGTGCACAACGAACCGATGCGTAGCGGGGAAGGATCGGCCATGCTGGGTCCTCCAGTGCGTTGGCTCTCTGTGGAGTTGTGCTGGGGCGAGGGCGGCCCGGCTTTGCCGAGAGGGGGCCGCCCTCGGTGTTGGCGCGCGGGCTGGGACTCAGGGCCAGACGGTGGGGGCTTGGGGGTTGAGGTCGGGCCAGCCGGTGAGGAAGACGCTGACCTTGTCGGCGGGCACCTTGACGCCGTGTGCGTCCATCAGGAGCCGTACATAGTCGGTGTCCTCGAAGACGGCGGTGACCATGTCCCCGCTGCGGTCATCGGCGGCGAGCGCCAGCCCGTAGCCGGCCTCCGTGCGGTCGAGGTCCGCTCCCCAGCACAGTTCGCGGTAGGCGTCGGGGTCCATGGTGGCGGGGGTCGCGAGGGCCAGTTGATAGATGGCGAACATGCGGTCTCCTCGGTGAGTGCGGGTCAGGTGAGGGTGCCGCCGCCGTTCGGCTGGTGGCGGGCGCCGAGGTCGCGCAGCCAGTCGGGCCAGTACTGGGGCCAGTTGCGGTAGAAGACGATCGTGGACGTCCTCGGCAGGGGGAAGCGGGTGGTGCGGGGGCCGCGGCCCCAGCGGCACGGGCCGTGCACGTGGGCTTGGACGGGCCCGTCTTCGCCGGGGCGGTAGAAGAAGATGGCGGTCTGCGGGGTGACGAGGAGCTTGCGGCCCGAGTAGTCGAGCATCTCGGGCAAGCCCAGGTCGGCAACGAGGACGGGGATGCGCGCGAGGTCCGGGGGCATGTCGCTCATGAGGTCTCCTCAAGGGCCGTGTCCGGGCCCGGCTTCGGCTTCTGTTCCTCGTAGGGGAGGAGGGGCCACGCGGCGGGTACGACGGCCGCGCGGTCGGTGCGCCGCAGGTACTCCTGTAGTCCGGCGGCTTGCCGGGCGGCCCAGGTGGTCTGCTGCCGGTGCAGGTCGGCGGGCGGTGTGTTGCCGATGGCGGGGGTGTTGGCGGCGATGCGCCAGGCGACGCAGCAGGCGGCGAGTGCGGACCCGCCGTCGGCGAGCGCCCCGGGCGCGGGCAGGCGGTAGTGGGAGCAGAGCGCGGCCAGGGTGCGTTTTCCGCGCCGGTAGGGGTCGGTCTGCCGGTCGAGGACCTGCGGGTCGATGACGTGCAGCCGCCCCGCATCGAGGTCTTCGGCGAGCGGAGTGAGCCCGGCGCGTCGGGCTTCGCGGTCGAGGACGGTGAGGTGGAAGCGGGCGGCCATCGCGACGATCGGCACGCCGCCCGCGGCGACGCCGCTGAGGGCCTTGCGGACGACGTCGGCGACGTCGGCGACGGGGGCCGCGGTGCGGGCCTGTTCGGTGGTGATGCCGTGGACGGCGGTGGCCGCTTCGGGGATCTCTTCCCCGCCCGCGTCGGCCGTCCATACGGTGACCTCGGTGGGTTTCCCGCCGCCGCACCACACCAGGCAGGCGGCCACGATGCGCGCCGTCTCGGGGTCGGTGCCGGTGGTCTCCACGGCGAAGCCGCATAACGGCCCCGAGTGCCAGCCGGCCGCCGGGGTGTCGGGGGTGGGGGTCATGGCGTCTCCTCGTCATCGGTGCGGTGGTGAAGGCGGGCGGTGAGGTAGAGGCGGTGGCGCATGCCGTCGCGGGTCGGGTAGGCCCGCGGGGCGCCGCACTCGAAGACGTCGGCCAGGGCGGCGGTGATGCGGTCACGGTCGTCCGGGTCGCAGATGATGCGGATCTCGAAGGTCACGAAGGCCCTTCCGGGGTTGAGGCGGTTCAGTGATCGGGGTTGGGGTGGGCGGGGCAGGGGCCCTCCGCGTAGCCGTCGCAGGAGCACCACTCGGGCGGCCCGGCCGGACCCTCGATGAGCGGCGCTGCGGCCGTCAGCGCCTTGAGCCGGGCGCCGCGGCGGGTGAGGCAGTCCGCCATGTGCTGCTCGGGGGCGTCGGCGAAGCGGTGCAGGGCGACGGCCGCGGTGATGATGACGTCGCACAGTTCGTCCGCGACGTCGGCGGGGGTGTGGGTGGTGCCCTTGCGGGGGTTCTGGCCGACCGCGCCCAGGTACGCCTGGACGGTTTCGCCGACCTCCTCGGAGAGCTTCAGCAGCCGCATGGCCGTCTCCTCGCGCCCGGTCCCGTTGTGGGCGTCCAGCCAGCCCACGCAGCGGCGCACGTGCGGCCAGAAGGCCGCAACATCAGCAGACCGGCCAGCGGCCGGTGCGGTGGTCTGTGTACTGGTCACCGGTTCTCCTCTCCGGGGGCTGGGCGTCCGAGTGCGGCGCGGTAGAGGTCCTGAACGATCAGGAGGACGGCGCGCAGGTACGGGCGTAAGGACATGTCAGCCTCTCAGTGGGTGTCGGTGGTGGAGGCGTCGGTGAGGTGGACGGCGTCGAAGCCTTCCGTCCGGAGTTGGTCGGCGGTGGGCAGGCGGCGGTGTTGGTCGCGCAGGATGTCGCGGGGCACCGTGCGGGGCCGGGCAGTGTTGCGGGCTTCGCACACGGTCAGCGGCACGTCGAACAGGACCGCGTGTGCGGGGCGGTTCCAGTAGCGGGCGCGGGCGAGGAGTCCGGCGCGGTAGTGGGCGTGGACGGCGGTCGAGTCGACAACGGTCGTCAGGCCACGGGACAGGCGCGCGTCCAGTATCAGGGCCTGGATCTGGGCTGCGGTCGGGGTGGCGCTCTGGTCGGCCATGTCATCGGTGGCCGCCTCCCGGTAGGCATCGAGGCAGACCCGCCACGACAGTGGGTAGCGGGCGGCCAGCGTCGATTTGCCGGACGCCGCCGCCCCGACCAGTACGACCAGCGTGCCCGCCGCGAAGCGTATGGCCGGGTCGGTGCGGGTCATGGTCCCTCCACGTGGTTGATGGTGCCGTGGGCGCGGCCGAACAGGCCGTGGGCTTCGATGTGTTGGGTGATGTGGGTGGGTGCCGCGGCGTCGGTCATGCGGCGCCGTACGGCGCGTACGAGGGCGGCGCCGCAGATGCCGACGGCGGCGAGGAACCCGGCCCCCGCCCACAGCGTGCTGCTGAGCGCCGACAGGCCCGGCGCGGCCAGGGATACCCCGAACCCGGCGGCGGCCATGCCCCCGCCGATCGTCGGCGCGAGGAGCGCGGTGGCCTTCGCCCATGCCGGGATGGGTTGTGCGACGGGCACGGGGGGAGGCGGCGCGGCTCCTTGCCGGGGGGTGTAGGCGAGGGTGCGCATCCCGCCGGGCAGGGTGACGACTTCGATGCCGGGCGGGAGTTCGTGCATCGACAGGGGCATCTGGGCGGCGCGGTCGGCTTCTTCGGCACGGATGCGTGCCCACGCCTGCGCCACGTATGCGGGGTTGCCGGCGAGCTGGGCGGGGGTGGTGATCGGCGGCGGGCGGTCGGTGGGCGGGTGGTGCAGGAGTTCGGGGGGCGGCATGTCGGTCTCCTAGTTGCCGATGTGGGACAGGGCGGCGGCGGTGCTGTTCAGTGCGTCGCGGACGGTGGGGGCGATACCGGTCGAGGCGAGGAAGAAGCCGAGGAGAATGGCGGCCAGCGCGGACCCGATGCGCAGGGACCCGGTACGCAGCAGGACGGCCACGATCAGCGCGAAGACGAGCACGGCGGACACGGTGACGGGCATGGCAACTCCGTTACGTTGAGTGATGGTTGCGGTGTGGGGTGTGGGCCCCCCACGCGGAGCGAGGCAAGCCTCCGGAACCCCGCCCAGGGGGGCCGTTCCGGTGCTTGTGGGGGTCTCCCTGTGGGCCCACCACGCCAACACATGCAGGTCAGTGACCCCCACAGCCTGTGGGCCCCCCACAGCCTGTGGGGGGCAGGGCGTGGGGGGCTCTGTGGGCCCCCCACAGGAGCTCTTGCGGTTACTCTGTGTCGCGATTGGCGTAGCGGTTGATCGCGGATGCGAGGGTTTCGGCGAGGTAGCCGTACCGGGATTCGCTGTCGGCTCCGGCGCGAACGGTGCCCTTGCCGGGGCGTTCGACGCCCACCTCGCGGAGCAGCCGCCCGAGTTCGGTGCCGAGCAGAGTGGCTTCCATGCCGAGCCGGTCCGCGAGATCAGCGGTGTGCATGCGCCCGCCGGCGGCGGTGATGGCGTTGTGGGCGTCGGTGAGGAGTTGGGGGACGGGGTTGGGGCGGTCGGTGGGGCCGCCGGTCTGGCGGATGACGGTGCCGAACTGGGCGCGGATGACGTTGCTGCTACCCGCAGGCGGTTCCTGGCTGCTCGCGGCGGTCCCGGTGTCGGGTGCGGGGGTGTTGGTCGGGGTGCGGTCGGTGTTGAGGAGGGCGGTGAGGGCGTCGGCGCCGTACCGGCCGGCCGTGTCGGGTACGACGCTGCCGTCGGCGGCCTTCCGCAGGGAGGTGGCCGGGGCCGGAACAGCGGCCTGTTCGCCGGGGGCGGCCGGGTCGGTGGTGGTGATGGGGATGCCCTTGTCCGGGTCGGTCTTGGGGCGCAGGACTTCCAGTTCGGTGTAGGGGGTGGTGGCGGCGGCGAGTTTCTTGGCCGGGTAGAGCCGGGGCAGGATGCGGCCCCAGCGGGAGGCGTAGAAGCGGCCCGGCGCGGTATCCAGGAACGGGCCGTCGATGCTCGGGCGGCGCGCGGCGAGGTGGGGGCTGAGGGTTTTGATCTGCGCGCGGGTGATCCGGTACGCCTTGAAGGGCGTCGGGGGGGAGTCGGCGTCGTTCTCGTCGGGGGCGCTGAGGTACCCGCAGCCGGGGAACGGGATCGTCTTGGGGTCGAGGCGGCCGTTGCCGGAGGCGAAGAGGTGGTGGAGTTCTTCGGGGTCGGTGACGCGCATGCCGGCGCGGTTGCGGGACTGCTTCTTGATCGCGGGGGTGAGGACGTCGAGGGTGGCGCGCAGTCCGCACAGCAGGGTGCGGACGCGGGCGGCGCGGCCGGTGTCCACGACCGAATCCAGCTTGGCGAGGAGCTCCTTGGGCAGCTCCGCGACCTCGTCAACGACGATGAGGATCTCGGGGACCTGTGCCGAGATGGGGATCTTGTCATCGTTCACGTCGTCCATGAGGTCCTGGTAGGCGACCTTGCGGGCCGCGATGCCGGCGAGCGCGACATCGAGCATGATGTGCGCTTCTTCGACGGTGTTCGCGCTCCAGTCGATGAGGGGGACGCCGGCGGTGCCGTCCAGAGCCCAGGCGCGCAGCCACGGCAGGCTGATGCCGGCCCCGGTGATGTCGATGTGCCACACCACACCGTCATCGGTGCGCAGGGCCTGGGCGTTGGCGACGTTGATCGTGTTGGACTTGCCGGAGCCGATCTGGCCGACCAACAGGCCGCAGTCGTCCCGCAGCCGCATAACAGCCTTCACCGCGTCGGGGTGCAGGCCCAGAACGATCGGGTCGTTCATGCTGGTCACGTCGGTCTTGCCGGGGTAGAGCAGCTCCTTGGCCATCACGTCCACGGCGGTGACGCGGATCTGGATTTCGCCGTGGGCCATGCCGTCGGTGATCTCGACGCCGCCGCCGCGGGGCCGGCGCAGGGCGGCGGCGAGCTTGCGGGGGGCGTCGGAGGGGAGTTCGGGGGTGCCTTCGGGCATCTGGACGCGGACGGTGTAGCCGACACCCCCCTGCCAGGGCGAAACGCCGTCCACGGTGTGGCCTTCCAGGCGGAACAGGTCCGCCAGGCGCTGGTGCCATTCGCCGGCCTTGCCGTTCGCCCACCGCTGCAACCGGCGCTGGACGCGCCGGTCGGCGGCGCCGTCTTCGGCTTTGGCCAGGCCGCGGGCGAGGACCACGGC